>JBLMWR010000868.1:0-11103 GCA_050257335.1 Deltaproteobacteria bacterium
CAAAGCGATTAAGCATGGGCTGAATGATCCCATTGGCCAGCTGTAGCAGCAGGTTTTCCAGCAGCGCCTGACTGCGGTTTAGGGCTTCTGGGGTGGAAGCCACGTAGCTGCTGCCGTCAACTATCATGGGTTCTTGATAAAGCAGATGGCCCAGCAGCATCGGCACCTGGGGAATGGGGGCCAGAATAGATTGCTGAACCGTCTCAGCTTCCTGCAGCAGGGTATTCACCACGGGCTGCTCCAGATTGTCGACTTCCAGGGTGTAGTAGCGGCCAAAAAAATCTGTGGTAACGCTTCGCCAGATATCCTGCAGCACCTCCGGGTAGCGCTCGGCTAGCTGGCCTGGAGGCAGCTGGGCCCGCCGTAGTTCCTCCAGGGCCGTTTCCAGCTGGCGCAGAATCAAGAACAAAAGCTCTCGCTTTTTTTCTTCGCGCAAAATATCGATTTCCAGGGGCAGGTCGCTGAGGTTAGTCAGACTGCCCTGCAAGCGCTGAAAGGTCTGCTCAAACACCAGATTAGCGACATCCCGGCGGCTCAGGGGGAGGCCCTGGCTGAGGGTCAGCGCCCCCGGTACTGCCCCGGATAGCCGCTCAGTAGAAGGCGGCCCGGGAGGGTTAGGGGGCCGCGTCAACCGAGCTGAAGCCCAGCGGCTTTGCGAAAGCTGTTCGAATCGAACGATCAGGTTCTCGAATGCGGGGCGATTTACGCGCTGGGCGAGACAATCTGAATTGTAGTCATCGCGCTCCGCAAGATGGGGGCGGATGACGCGGATACGCGCGGATCAATACGAACGAGATGAGCTGGCCTCCCGGCGCGCCGGGAGGCGTATCTGCGTCATCCGCGGTTTTTGGCCTTTCCCCGGTTGCGCCAGACTGCGCAGGTTCTGCAGCTTGCAGATTCGGGCAAAGTCATCTTGCCCTGCCGATCCGATTTCGATATTTTTCCGCCCCCCCCCACGCCAGCCGTGGGCCAAGTCTCGTCACCTCTTTGGCGGTCTCCTCTCTCGACACTGCAAACCCACCGGGAATCACCACAAATGATTGGTGTCCGGCTCCCAAGCCGTGGCAGCCACGTTGTCCGACTGGACGGCGTCCGCTGTCTGCTGGTCGTCGTTGCGCTCCTGGCGGCTGACGCCGGGCGCGACCAGGCGCCGGCTCGCGCTGCCGACTCCAACCCGGGCTCGAAGACCGTTGATCCCTTTCTGGAAGAGGACACGGCAGCCCCGGCGGACGACGAGATTCCCGCAATTCCTGCGATGGAGTCGCCGAAGAAGCCGCGCGAGAAACCAGCATCGAAGGGAGACTCAAAACCAGACTCGAAAGCGGAAGCAACGCCGGAAGTAAAGTCGGAACCGAAGCCGAAATCGACACCCGGGACGCCGCCGGAAACGGCGCCAAAAATGCAGGCTCCGCGCGTCACGCGGGAGATCCGGAAGACCGCGGTCCCCAGGCTGGACGAGGAACCGGATTTCGGGCAGGAACCGGACTTGCCGGACAAAACGCCGACGCGGCCTTCGTTACCCTCCGCGAAAAAGACTCCGCTCGGGAAATCGGGCTGGCGCTCGAAAACACTCGAGCCGGCGGGCGCACAGGAACCCGAAGCTCCCAGGGCCGCCGGGCCGAAGTCGGAGTCGGCCCGGTTCGAACCGGACGCCGATCCCGCCGACCTGAGCAAGCCTCTGGTGAAGATCGTGATCGAGGGGAACAAGACGATCAAGACCGAAGAGATCACCAAGCTGCTGAAGACGCGGGAGGGGCGGGTTGCGGATCAGCGGCAGATTAAAGAGGACATCCGCACGCTGATCTCGAAGCGGTGGTTCTTCAACGTCGAACCCCGTGTGGCGCAGACGCCGCAGGGACCGGTTCTGATCTTCAAGGTCGTCGAGAAACCGGTGCTGCAGAAAGTCTCGTACAAAGGCAACAAGAAGATCAAAGAGAAAGAGCTGGCGGAGCTGACGGGGCTGAAGGCGGGGGCGGGTTACGACGTGGGGCAGAACCGCGAGGCCGCCCGCCGGATCGAGAGCCACTACCGCGACAAGGGGTATCTGCACGCCAAAGTCGAGCTCGAAATGGGAGATTCGCTCGAGGATCGGGAAGTCGTCTTCAAGATCGACGAGGGGCCCAAGGTCGTCGTGACGAAGATCACCTACAAGGGAAACAAATTCGTCGACGCGGCGGTCCTCAAGCAGCACGTGAAGACGAAAAAGCGGTTCCTGTGGTTTTTCGGAGGGAAGTACGACCCGTCGACGATCCCCGATGACATGCAGGCCCTGCGAAAGTACTATCAGGACCTGGGGTTCTTCGACGTCAAGGTCACCAATCGCGAAGGGGTCTCCGATGACAAGGCCCACGTCCACATCGAGTACGTCATCGACGAGGGGATTCGTTACAAGGTCCGCAACATCGAGTTCGTGGGAAACCGGGTCCTTAGCGAGGAAAAGCTGCGGGAGGGGATGAAAGTCCGGCCCAATGATTTCTTCAACGACCGGTTCGTCACCGTCGATCGCGACAAGGTCGAAGGCCAGTACGGCGAATTGGGCAGAATCTTTGCCAAGGTCGAAGCCCACCCCAGGACGTTTGAGGAGCCGGGCTATGTCGACCTCGTGTACAACATCGATGAAGATCGCCCGTACCGGATCGGCGAGATCCACGTGCACATCGATGGCGATCACCCGCATACGAAGGAGACCGTGATTCTGAGGAGCTGCACGTTCGCTCCCGGCGACCTGGCGAACCCCGCCAAAATCAAGCAGAGCGAGCAGCGGCTGAAGAATACGCAAATCTTCGCCGGCGCGATGCCCGGCGGCGCAGCGGCAGGAGGTCCGGGAGGAGGCGATCCGCCCAAGATCACGCCGCAGTATCCGGACGACTTCGGGCCCCGCCGGCCACGGAATCTGGCCCGCGGCCAAAGCGACGTTGCCAGCCGGTCCTCCCGTCCACGAGCCCGTCCGGCCCGGCCTGCGGAGCCGCAAGTCGCCGTCCTGCCGCCGCTTCCCACGGTGCCGGAGCGCCCCCTCGACAGCGAAGCCGATCTGTTTGGCGAATCGCTGTTCGCCGAGGCCGGCCCCTCCTCAATGCCGCACAGCATCCTTCGCGCGCAGAACGCCTTCGACGATGAGCAGCCGGGCAATTTCGCGCCCGGCAATCCCCAGGAGGTCCTGCCGGCCGATCCCTTCTATCCCGACGATCAGAACCCCGAGTACATCCCCTATGACATCCACGTGACCGAAACGCAGACGGGGCGCCTGTCGTTCGGCGTCGGCGTGAACAGCACCCTGGGCGTGCTCGGAAATATCACTCTCCAGGAAAACAACTTCGACATCATGCGCCCGCCGACCAGCATGCAGGACATCATCGACGGCACGGCGTGGCGCGGCGGCGGGCAGCAGTTCCGCCTGGAAGCGAACCCCGGGTTGTACTTGAGCCGGTATCTCGCAAGCTGGACCGACCCGTATTTTCTCGATCGTAACGTAACGCTCGGCGTCAGCGGCCAGTATTACAATCGCTATATCAACAACTGGATCAAAACGTACTGGATCGAGACGCGCACCGGCGGAACGGTGACGCTCGGGCGTCAATTCACCCCCTTGCTGTCGGGAATGGTCGTCGCCAAGGCCGAGAACGTCAATATCAACAATCCCGCCTTTCCGACCCCGGCGGACGTGACCAGCGTCCTGGGCGACAACTTCCTGTCCACGGTGAAGGCCAGCCTGATCCATGACACGCGCGACAGCTTTATGCTTCCCGGACGAGGGCATTACGTCGCCGTCGGGTACGAGCAGGGAATCGCCAACTTCACCTTCCCCAAGGCCGATCTCCAGGCCCGGCAGTATTTTCTCGTCCATGAACGGCCGGACGGCGGGAGCCGGCAGGTCGTCGCGCTTTCCGGAACCGTCGGCTGGACCGGAGACCAGACTCCCTACTTCGAGCGATTCTATGCCGGCAGCTTCGCTACCTTTCGTGGCTTCCGTCCGTACGGCGTATCGCCGCGGGTCAACGACTTCCCGATCGGCGGCAATTTCGAGTTCCTGGGTTCGGCGGAATACGTCTACCCTGTCACCGCCGACAACATGATCCAGCTCGTCACCTTCACCGACTTCGGGACCGTCGACCGCGACGTGACGCTGGACGCGTTTCGTCTGTCGGTCGGCGCCGGCGTGCGGCTGACGGTGCCGATGCTCGGTCCGGTCCCCATCGGGGTCGACTTTGCCGTTCCGATCATGCGGCAGCCGTTCGATCAAACGCAGGTGATCAGCTTTTCGACGACCCTGGTGCGGTAACGTCGGGCTGACGTGACCGCTTCCGGTTTCTCCGGACCGGCATGGTCGGGCAGCACGTCGTTGTGCCGCCCCCGCGAGACATTCGAGGTTTCGTTACGGTACAATCCCTTCAGAACCATGATTCTCGAAGGGATTGTCACAAGCCTGGATCCGAATGACGAGCTGAACGTCGCGCCGATGGGGCCGTTCGTCGATGAGGCGTTTGCCACGCTGCTGTTGCGCCCCTTCCGAACGTCGCGCACGTACCAGAACCTCAAAGCCCGGCCGTACGGCGTGTTTCACGTTGTCGACGACGTGCTGTTGCTCGCGCGAGCCGCGATCGGCGACCTGCGGGAGGCTCCCGGGACTTTTCCCGCCGAACGGATTGCCGGCCGCGTTCTTTCGGCGGCCTGCCGCTGGTACGAATTCGAGATCGACGCCTGCGATGATTCGCGGGAGCGAGCCGAGATGCGGGGGCGGGTCGTGCACGCCGGGCGGCTGCGCGATTTCTTCGGATTCAACCGGGCCAGGCATGCCGTCCTCGAAGCAGCCATTCTGGCGACGCGCGTGCACCTTCTTCCGCCGGAGAAAATCCGCGAAGAGTTCGAGCGGCTGCGGGTGATCGTGAACAAGACGGCCGGCCCCCGGGAACGGGAAGCGTTCGAGCTGCTCGAACGGTACATCGGCCCGGCGGCGGGCCAAATAAGGGTCGAAGAGGCTGTCCTGCGTGAGATTGTGGTCACCACCGGCTCGAGGCTGCACTTCGGAATGTTCGCCCACGGCCAGCCGGGTTGCAGGCAGTTTGGCGGAGCGGGAGTGATGATCGACCGGCCCGGCTTCGTCCTCCGTGCCAGCCCGGCATCCACCGATGAGCTGCACTGCGGCTCGTGGCAAAAGCGCGTCGCGGAACTGCTTTGGCGGCTGCGCGCGGCCGGCCGTTCCGGCGCCGTTCCCGGACCACTGCGGCTCGAAATCGCACAGTCTCCTCCGGCGCACGCCGGATTGGGTTCCGGAACCCAGCTTGGGATGGCGGTGGCGAAGATCTGTTCGATGATGCAGGGGGACGTCGAGACACCCGCTGCCGAACTGGCCCGCCGCGCCGGACGGGGACTGCGCTCGGCCGTGGGACTGTACGGTTTTCAATACGGCGGTCTGGTCGTCGAAGCCGGCAAGCAGGCCCCGGACGAAATCAGCCCGCTGGTGGCGCGAATCGATTTCCCCGTCGAATGGCGGTTCTTACTCGTTCGGCCCCGGGAATCGATGGGGCTTTCAGGGACCGAAGAGTCAGGCGGATTTGCTTGCCTGGCCCCTATGGCCGAGGCCCTCACCGACCGCCTCTGTCGGCTCGCGCTCGCGGAAATCCTTCCGGCGGCAATCGAGCACAGGTTTGACGAAGCCAGCACGGCGATCGGCCAGTTCGGCCGGCTCGTGGGCGAATACTTCGCCCCCGTGCAGGGGGGCATTTTCGCGGACGATCGGATGCGCCGGCTGGCAGAAAAGCTGCCGTCCGACGTGCGCGGCGTGGGCCAGACCTCGTGGGGCCCGACGCTGTTTGTTCTCTGTCCCGGTGCGGAGGCCGCTCGCGGCCTCGCCGCCGAGCTGGCCCGCGACCCGATCGCCGCCGATTGCGAATTCACGATCGCCTCGCCCCTCAATCGCGGTGCAGCCGTCGAATTCAACCGTGGGGCAGGTTTCTAACCCGTGCTCGTCCGTTCGACGCTGGAAGTTCAAAGTTCGATGGTCGACGTTCTCTTCAAAACGTGACGAATATCGAACATCGAACGTTCAACGTCGAACGTCGAATGAAAACAAGACACTGCGGGGGATCCGTTCCCTCCGCATTCATCCGCGCCGGCGGCTGGTCCAGACGGTGGCGCCCGCGGTCACGATCAACGAGCAGAGGACGAGGCTCGATTTCCAGACGATGCCGCGCTGTTCGTCGGGAGTTCCCGTCAGGCGATAGCCTTCGTGCCGCTGCGGGGGGATGTCTCCCAGCAGCTCTCTGCGCCCGCGGAGCCAGTTGAGGCACGCGAGGGCGAAGCTCAGATTCACCCGGCCGGCCGGCTCCGAGAGGACGCGGTTGGCGACGAATTCGGCGTCGCCGACCACGACCAGAGCGGGTTGCGCCGGGCCCTGCTGCCCGCGCTCGACTGCCACGGCCATGGCCACCGGGCCGTCGGAGTCGTTTTCGCCCCCCGGTTCGGGAAACACTTCCGTCCCAAAATCTCCCTCGGCCCAGGCGCGCGGAGCCGGATGCGAGACGAGCAGCGGCACAACACGCGTCGAGAGTTGCCTGAGACCAGTGGATGAGCTGAGGCTGCGGCATTCGAAGAGCGTTACCGGCGCCTGAGGCAGCGACCGGACGAGCGCCTGCTCTCCGGCGGCGGGCAGCGCCGGCGAGGCGACCTCGACCTGCCCCGTGAAACCGCGGGTGATGACCCGGTCGTTCCCCACGGCGACGCCGAATTCGGAAAGCAGATCTTCCAGACCGAAAGGGACCGGCCGGCGCCGCAGGGGATCGTAGTTCAGGTCCGCCAGCAGCAGCGCTTTCCCGCCTTGCCGCAGGTACGTGCCGAGTTTTACCGCCTCGCCTTCGTGCCACGGCAGCTCGCCTCCGGCGACGACGACCACAGAGGCATCATGGGGAACTCGTGGTCCGGCGGTCAGATCGAGCGGCCGCAGCTCGCAGTCGAGCTCGCGAAGCCGGGAGGCCAGAACCCCCAGCCCTCGACGGCTCTCGGGGTCGGCGTCGTCGAGCGCCAGCTCGCCGTGGCCCGTCGTCACATAGAGGATCGCCTGCTTCCTTCCCGCGGTCAGCCGCGCCAGCGCGCCCGCCAGCGCCTGCTCGCCGAGAAATTCGACCGCCGTCAGCCGCCGATCGGCGCCGCCGCGAAACTCGGCCAGGTCGCGGGCCGAGAGGACTTCGTGGGATCGCCCGTCCGCGGCGCCGAACGCCAGCACCACGCAGGGAACGGTGATGTCCGGAAACTCCTGCTGCAATTGCCTGGCCGCCGCGCTCTCCTGCGGGTCGAGTTTCTGGACGCGGACCAGCGGCTGGATTCGCCGGCACGTATCGAGCAGTTCGAGAAACATGACCGCGGCATTTCGGAAGTTGTGTTCCCCGACACTTCTGGGGACCTGGGGAGCCAGCACCGTGACGTCGAGGGGCGCACGGAGCGAGGCCAGCAGATTGCGGGTCTGAGGCGCCAGGGCGTACGTCCCGCGGTACGTCAGATCGATTTGCGCAGGGAGTACGTAATGGCAGATCAGATTCACCCCGGCGACACTCGCCAGAAATGCGGCAAAGAGAACGACGTTTGATCGCCACCGTCGGGTCCTCAGTATTTCGTCCGGCATACCTGTCAATTCCAGTCAGCGAGTTGCCAGGTTGATCCTGGCAGGATCTCCCTCACGCCCCGTCATCCACCCGCCGCGCCACGTACCCCGTTCCCCACAACAGAACCGCGCAGACCGAGACGTGTCCGGCGATGATTCCCGGTTCGATGACTCCCCGGCTGAAGCGCTGGATGTGTCCCCAGCAGGAGATTGATTCAACGAGCCGAATCGACTCAGGGGAACCGCTCCAGTATTCCAGGACGCGCGGAACGACCCCCGCCATAAGGATCGTCCCCATGGCGAGCAGCGCGAGTAAGGCAGCCGAGGCCGGGCCGCGGCACAGACTCGAACAGAAGAGCCCTGCCGCCACGAACGTCGCTCCGGCGATTGCCAGACCGATGGCACCGCAGCACGCTTGTCCCCAGTCGAAGGCCAACCCGGGACCATCCGGCCACGGCACGAAACTCCATAAAAGTTTCGTCCTGCCGTTCCATCCGCCCAGCACCGCAAGGCAATAAAACCATGGAGCCAGACAGGCCATGAAGAGACACCAGATCGCGGCGAATTTCCCCAGGACGACCGCCAGCGACGAGACCGGAGCGGTCATCAGCAATTCCCAACTGCCGCGTCGCCGCTCGTCGGCGATGGCGTTCATCGTCAGGAGGGGAATCAGCAGCGTGCAGGCGCCGATCAGGAACACGTTCGGACCGAGGAACTGCGCGATCGGATCGTCGTCGGCAGTCAGGGCGGGATCCGTACCGCGGGCAAGCAGCGTCACCAGCCACGAGAAGCCCCACCCCGCCAGAAGGGCGGCCGCGAGCAGCAGCACATACGAAGTCGGGCGCAGAAAGAATGTTTTGATTTCCCATACGAACACGACGGCGATCCCGCGCAAAAAACGCGGCCCTGTCTGGATTGCGTCGCGCCGGCCGTCCACTACGCGGCCTCCCGGGGCGCCTGCATCGCCAGCCGCACAAAATGGTCTTCGAGCGTTCGTGAATTCGCTCGCAACTCGGCCAGATCCATATCCGAGACCAGTCGTCCGCGCATGAGCACGAGCACCCGCCGGCAGAGCCCTTCGGCTTCGGCAAGCAGGTGCGTCGACAACAGAATCGTGCACGCGTTCCCAAGGTCGGTCAGAAGCTCTCGCGTGTGCCGGACCTGCAACGGGTCCAGGCCGATCGTCGGTTCATCGAGAATCAGGACGCGGGGCCGCGCCAAAAGTGCGTCGGCCAGGCCCACCCGCCGACGGAAGCCCTGCGACAGCCGCCCGATCAGCCGGCGGCGGACCGCCGTCAGTTGGCAGGCTTCCAGGCAGCGGTCGAGTTCCGCGCGGCGGTCGCGCCGGGAAACGCCTTTCAACTGCGCCCGGAACGAAAGATACTCCTCGACACGGACGTCGGGCTGCCCGGGAAGGCTCTCCGGAAGATAGCCGATGGATTGCCGCACGCGCCCGGCGTCCGTGACGCAATCGCATCCGGCGACGGCGGCGTACCCCGCGGTGGGCGCGAGGAACGTCGCCAGAATCCGCAGGATCGTCGATTTGCCGGCCCCGTTGGGCCCGATCAGTCCCACGATCCCGGGCGAGACGATTTCGAAACCGACGTTGTCCACCGCCCGCAGCGACCCGAAGGCCTTGCACAGATTGCGAACGACGATCGACATGCACGATCCTTCCGTGGAAGACTATCGGCGGCAGTCCCTCCCGCGACAGGGGTGCGATCATAAGTGCAACTGGCGTAACGATCAATGCGAATCTTTCGCCGAACGTCGGGTTCGTTTGCGGCTTACCGGATTGTAATTTGAATGCCTGAGGCAGTTCGTGTGCGTGTTCGCGGAGTTTCCGTTAGAATACATGGCAATTGCCTGTCCGTTGTCGAGAGGCGCCCGACATGACCCAGAGTCCATACGACGTCGATTTGATCTGCATCGGCAGCGGTCCGGCCGGTCAGCGGGCGGCGATTCAGGCTTCCAAGCTGGGAAAGCGGGTCGCGGTCATCGAAAAACAGCGGTGCATCGGGGGCGTGTGCATCGAGACCGGAACCATTCCCTCGAAGACGTTTCGCGAGGCGGTCCGCCGATACTATTCCACCCCCGGACTCGAAACGTCCGGTCAATTCGGGACGCACTTCCGGCCCACGATGGAGCAGCTTGTCGGCCACGTCGGAAGCGTCATCGAGCGGGAGATCGAGATCGTGCGGGACGCGCTCTCGCGCAACGACATCGAGATGATCCACGGCCGGGCGTCGTTCGTCGATCCGCATACGGTGCAGGTCGAGTCGCTGGAGGGGAAGCGGATCGTCACCGGCGAGTACGTCCTCGTCGCGGTGGGAACGAAACCCAGTGACCCGCCGAACGCCCGTGCGGACGGCCAGACGGTAATCACATCCGACTCGGTCCTCAGTCTGGAAAAGCTGCCGCGGAGCATCGCGGTGGTCGGGGCGGGGGTCGTGGGAATCGAATACGCCTCGATGTTCGCCGCCCTGGACGTGCAGGTGACGGTCATCGATCAGCGTCCGCGGCCGCTGGAGTTCCTCGACGCCGAGATCGTGGACGAGCTGATCCACCAGATGCGCAAGAGCGACGTGACGTTCCGCTGCGGCGAGGCGGTCTCGCGCATCGACGTGGCGGAATCGCCGCAGCGCAAGGCGCTGGTCAGCCTCGAGTCGGGAAAACACGTGGCGGCCGACGTGATTCTCTTTTCCGCCGGGCGCGTGGGGGCCACCGGGACCCTCGGCCTGCAGTCGATCGGCATCGAGCCTGACAACCGCGGACGCCTGGCCGTCGATGACCGGTACCGCACCGCGGTGCCGAACATTTATGCCGCCGGCGACGTGATCGGCTACCCTGCTCTGGCAGCGACGTCGAGCGAACAGGGGAGACTGGCGGCCTGCCACATGTTCGGCGCCACGGCCGAGCCGATGGGGAGCCACTTTCCGGTGGGGATCTACGCCATCCCCGAGATTTCGATGGTGGGGGCGACCGAGCAGGACCTGACGCAGAAGAAGGTGCCCTACGAGACCGGGATCGCCCGCTACAGCGAAATTTCACGCGGGCAGATTCTCGGGGACCACTCGGGGATGTTCAAGATGCTCTTCCACCGCGATACGCGGAAGCTCCTGGGCTGTCACTGCATCGGCTCGGGGGCCACGGAGCTGATCCACATCGGCCAGGCGGTGCTGGGGCTGGGAGGCGGGCTCGATTATTTCCTCTCCACCGTCTTCAACTACCCTACCCTGGCCGAGTGCTACAAAGTCGCCGCCCACAACGCCGCCAACAAACTGGCGCTGGAGCAGAGCGTGGAGGAAAGCGCCACCCGGGCGAACAACGGCAAGTAGGGCGGGCTTCCTCAGCCCGCCCATCACCAACGGACGGCCTGGAACGGCGTACTCTCCCCCATTGAAGCCTCGATGGTGTACTACGGATGGCGCGGATACGCGCCGATCTGCCGGTTCACCTCGTTCGTATTTATCCGCGCGTATCCGCGCCATCCGCGGTTCAGCTTCGGC
>JBLMWR010000869.1:0-14073 GCA_050257335.1 Deltaproteobacteria bacterium
GAATAGGCCGGGCCGTGCCTGAAGCCGCACGCCTGCGAAATGCGCGACGGTCTGTAAGACGGAACTCGGAACGACGCCTGCGGTGTCCGGTCCGCAACCGCGGACGCCGGCCCTTTGACTGACACGGATTGACACGTTTGGGGGGGCGTCAAGGCTTGCGATGGATGGCTGCAAGGGGTTTATGAGCGGTGGCGTGCAATCCGCCGCCGCATCGCACGACGGGGCGCCGCATCGCAGCGAGCAATGGCCGAGAAGCGCGCGCCTTCGCTGGGCGCCGATGCGAGGAGTGCTGTTCGCCCTGGTCCTGACCGGTTCCGGCTGCACGAGCCTGAGCCAGTGGGTGCACAACGGCTTCAAGGTGGGGCCGAATTACGCTCCGCCTGCCGGCCCGGTTGCCGAGAACTGGATCGATCACGGGGATCCGCGCGTCAAGAACGACCCCGCCCAGGACCGCTCCTGGTGGACCGTCTTTCACGATCCCACATTGAACTCGCTGATCGAGACCGCCTGCCAGCAGAACCTCGACCTGCGAACGGCCGGCGCAAGGATTCTCGAGGCCCGGGCCCGGCGGAACATCGCGGCCGGCAACCTGTTCCCGCAGTCTCAGACGGCGACCGCCGCTTACCTGCATGCCCAGTTGGGAAAGAACATCGGCATCCCGTTCCCCACGACGCTCGATCTTGGGGCCGCGGGCTTCAACGCCTCGTGGGAGCTTGATTTCTGGGGCCGCTTCCGCCGGGCGGTCGAGGCCGCCGATGCCAATCTGGGGGCCGCGAACGAGAGTTACGGCGAGACGCTGGTGATGGTCCTGACGGAAGTGGCAACGAACTACGTGCAATTGCGGACGTTCGAGCAGCGGCTGGCCTTCGCCCGCGAGAACGTGACGATTCAGGAAAAGTCCCTGGAACTGGCGAAAGCCCGATTCGAGCAGGGGGCAGGGACCGAGCTCGATGTGACGCAGGCCGCGACGAACCTGGCGCAGACGCAGTCGCTGATTCCTCCGCTGGAGGCCGGGCGCCGGCTGGCGAGTAACCGGCTCTGCATTCTGCTGGGGATGCCGCCGTCCGATCTGGCCGCGCGTCTTGAGCCCGCGGGGATCCCCCAGGCCCCGCTGGAAGTGGCGCTCGGAATCCCCGCCGACCTCCTCTGCCGGCGTGCCGACGTGCGCCGCGCTGAACGCGAGGTCGCCGCCCAGAGTGCGCAGATCGGCATCGCAAAGTCGGATCTCTATCCGCGACTGGCCGTCAGCGGATTCATCGGGTATCTGGCGGACGACCTGAGCGACCTGTTCGCGGCCAACAGCTTCACGGCGTTCATCCTCCCGAATCTGCAGTGGAATATTCTGAACTACGGCCGCATCGTCAACAACGTCGCGGCCCAGGACGCCAGGTTGCAGGCGGCGACGCTGCAATACCAGCAAACCGTGCTCTCGGCGGGACGCGAGGTCGAGGACGCTCTCGTGCAGTTCATTCAGGCGCAGCAGCAGGCCCGGCATCTCGAACAGGCGGTGACCGAATCCCAGCGTTCGGCCGACCTGGTCGTCAAACAGTTCGAGG
The DNA here is from genome assembly GCA_050257335.1 of Deltaproteobacteria bacterium. Lineage (GTDB taxonomy): Bacteria > Planctomycetota > Planctomycetia > Planctomycetales > Planctomycetaceae > JACQFH01. The sequence goes on from JBLMWR010000869.1 coordinate 1,557, forward strand.
GAGGGATCACCGACTTCAACCGCGTCTACACGACCCAGTCGCAACTGGTCACGCAGCAGGACCAGTTCGCCGCGACGCGTGGAAACATCGTCGTGTACCTGATTCAGGTGTACCGGGCGATCGGCGGGGGTTGGGAAGCCTTCCTGAACGGGGAGGGAATGCCCGACTCGAGCGCGGCCAGAGCTTCGGTCACGGACACACCGCGGTCCAACGAGCCCAACGAGTGACTCAGGTCAAGCGTTGTTTTCCCCGCCGCGTGCGCGTCTTCATGCGGGATGATTACGCCATCTGATGCGGGGCCCAAAATACAGATATCCCAGCGAGCTGGACGGCGCAAGCCTCCCGGTTCCGTCACCGGGCCGGACGGCTGCAAATCAGAAGATTCTCTCACTCAAGGGCGTAAAGACGAAAAGGAAGAAAGGGTTGCGTGATTCGGGCGCGCTGTCGCAGACCCTGCCGACGATGGGGACCTGCTTGTGCCGACATTCCCCGGCGTTAAACTGCAAGTTGGAGCTTATGTTTTCTGACGCGTGAGATTTCCATCACCGTCTGTCGACCATTCCGTTTCAGAAACACCCCGATGATGCCCCATCGCGTGCTGCTTGCCGGTCTGTTTCACGAGACGCACACGTTTCTCGAAGGGCGCACGAGGCTGGCCGATTTCGAAGAGCGGCTGGGAGACGCGATGTGGTCGGCGGAGAATGACGGGTCGCCGCTGGCCGGCGTACTGGAAATTGCACGAAAAAGCGGATGGGATGTGATTCCCGTTATCGACCTGCGGGCGACGCCGGGGCCGACCGTCGAGGATCGGGTGGTCGATCGGTTCTGGATGGAGGTCGCCGGGGCGCTCGATCGCGAAGAATCGCACGGGATCGACGGGGTGTATCTCGTGCTGCACGGGGCGATGGTTTCGGAGGCGTTGCTCGACGTTGAAGGCGAGATTCTGGAACGATTGCGGGCGCGCCTCGGCGTCGATGTGCCGGTCTGCGGAGTGCTCGACCTGCACGGCAACATCACGGCGAAACTGGCGGCCAACAGCCACGGCTTCATCGCCTACCGGCAGAACCCGCATGCCGATGCCTTTGCCGCGGCCCGCGACGCGGCACTCCTGCTCGACCGCCTGATGTGCACCGGCGAGCGGCCGGCAACCGTCTGGGAGCGGCCGCCCGTCATCTGGCCGCCAACCGGAACGGGAACCGCTTTTGACCCGATGAAAACGCTGGAAAAAATGGCCCGCCAGATTGAAGAGGTGCACGAAGAGATCCTGGCGGTCAACGTCTTCGGCGGTTTTTCGTTTGCCGACACGCCCGACACCGGTGTGAGCTTTACGGCCGTCACGCTCGGTGAACCGCGGTACGCCCGGGCCGAACTGGAGGAGCTTTCCGATTGGGCCGTCGCGAATCGCGAATTGGGAAACGTGCTTGAAAAGCCCCTCGATGTCGTGCTGGCGAGCATTAAGTCGAGCGATCAGCGAACGAACCCCCAAGCTTTCGCCCGCGGCTGGCCAGCACAGAACGAGTCAGCATCGTCGGACGCTTGCGGTTTCGCGCGTCCCACGATCCTCGCCGAACCCTCCGACAACATCGGCGGTGGCGCTCCGGGCGACGGCACCGATCTCTTGCGGGCGCTCATCGAAGCGGGGATCGACAACGCCGCCGTGGCGATCAATGATCCGATTGCGGTCGCGGCGCTCGCGGCGTGTCGCGCGGGGGATCGGACGGCGCTCGACATCGGTGGTCGAGGGAGCCCGCTCGGTGGCGGACCGTTGCGCCTGGACGTTGAATTCGTCTCGCGAAGCGACGGGCGGTTTGCCCTTGAAGATCCGAACAGCCATCTGGCGTCGATGTGTGGCAGTCATTTCGACATGGGGCCGTGCGCCGTCGTCCGGCACAGGGGCGTCACGATCCTTCTCACGAGTCGCAAGACGCCCCCCTTCGATCTGGGACAATGGCGAAGCCAGGGGATCGAGCCGGAGAAGCTGGCGGTGATCGGCGTCAAAGCGGCCGTCGCCCACCGGCGGGTGTACGACAGAATCGCCGGCGCTCACTACACGGTCGCGACCCGCGGTCCGTGTTCGAGCGACCTCCGGCAGTTCCCGTTCCGGCACGTGAAGCGGCCGGTCTATCCGCTGGATTCATTGTCGTCATCTCGCTCCGCGAGATGATGTCGATCCATCGCATCGCGATCGAATTCGGCGTATCATCGGAAGCCACCTGGAACCGACCGACTCCAGAGAGATCAGGAGCGACCGCTGTGAAGATCACCCGCTGTGCGACGGCCGTCGTCGAGGCCAACTACGATTACACTTATGTCCGAATTTACGCCGACAACGGCCTGCATGGAACGGGGGAGTGCTTTTTCGCCCCGGGACTATCGGCGGCGCTGCAAGACATGTTTCCGCTGCTCATCGGCCGCGACCCGCGCGAGGTCGATCGGATCGCCCGGTTCCTGTGGCGGAAGGGGTCCGGAGCGGGGGCGGTGGCCGGGTATTTGTATAACGCCGTCAGCGGGATCGAGACGGCCTTGTGGGACCTCGTGGGGAAGAGCCTGAAGGTGCCGTGCTGGCAGTTTCTGGGGGGCAAGGTCCGCGACGAGGTACGGATCTACGCCGACTGTCACGCCGGCGACAACACCGAGAGCTGGGACACGATGCTCGAAGAGCGGGAACCGGTGTGGCTTAAGGAAGCGCTTCAGGGGCGGCCGCAGCACCAGGAGCGGTATGAGCCCGAGATGTATTTCAACCGGGCCCGGCAGATGGTCGCCGCCGGTTTCGACGCCCTGAAGTTCGACATCGACTCGATCGTCGTCCTGACGGGAGAAGAGCTGAACCGGCCTCTGACCACGGCGGAAATGGACAAGATGGTGGCGTGCGTGGCGGCGGCCCGCAAAGGGGCCGGCGACACGGTCGATCTGACGGTCGATTGCCACTGGCGCTTCGCGCCGACCGAGGCCATTCGCATCGCGCGGGCCCTGGCCCCGCTGAATCTGTTATGGTTCGAAGATCCCTGCCCGCCGGAGAACTTTCGCGACGTCGCCGAGATCCGGGCGCTGGGAATCGTGCCGATCCTGACGGGCGAAAACCTCAATCGCCGGCACGGGTTCTGGGACCTGATCACGCACCGCGGCTGCGACCTGGTGGCCCCCGACATTCAGAAGTGCGGCGGAATGCTGGAAGCCAAGCGGATCGGCGAACTGGCCGAAATGCAAGGGATCCGTTTTGCCCCACACAACATTTCTTCCCCTCTGGGAACGATGGCCAGCGCGCACGTCTGCGCGACGCTCCCCAATTTCGTGGCCCTCGAATTCCATGGCTCCGACGTGCCGTTCTGGAACGACTTGATTGTGCGGCCGGACGTTCCCGGCCCGGTGATCAAGAAAGGCCGAATCCCCATGACCGACGCGCCGGGCCTGGGTTGCGAGCTGGACGAAGCCGTCGCGCGCAAGTATGCCAAGCCGGGCGAGAAGTGGTTTGAATGACCCGCTGGAGCCCGAACTCCAACAGCAGTCAACCCGTCGCCAGAGCCATTTCGGGGTTGAAACTCGCCGGGACGGCCTGCGCGTGCGATTTCATCCGCAGGCCCTCGACGATCAGATCGGTGCATTCTGCGATCGAGAATTGGGCCGTGTTCAGGAACAGGTCGTAATGGCGCGGGTCGCTGGAATTGCGCAGGAAGTGCAGCTTGACGAACTGCGCTCGTTCGCGATCGGTGGTTTCGATGAAATGGACGGCGTCCTGCCGCGACAGGTTCTGGTCGTGGCCCACGGCGGCGATGCGGTCATCGAGCGGAGCGACAAGTCGCACCCGCAGCGTGGTGGCCGGGGGAAGCACGAAGGGAGAGCCGCGGCCGACGAAAACGCATTTGCCCTGCGTTGCCAGCGACAGCATCGTCTCGATGAGATGGCGGACATATTTGCCTTCGCGGACGGCGGGGACGGCGGCGAACGATTCGACGCACTCCTGCAGCCACGGGACGTGCCGTTCGTCCACGTTCTCGAGCAGCTTGACGCGCACATGCAGATCGCGGGCGACCAGCTCGAGCAGTTCCTGATCGTAAACCTTCCACCCGAGGCGCTCGGCGACGGCGCGGGCCACGGCCGGCCCGCGGGTCCCGGCTTCGCGGCTGATGGCGATCGAAAACGGTCGCACGTGGACGTCGGGCGATTCGTCAATCGCCGCCGCGGAGTCGTGATGCCCGGTCGCCCGGATGAAAGCTTCGCTGACGCGTTCGGGAAGATGGCTGAGGTTCATGCGATGCTCCTTATGACTGTGCTGCTCCTCGGAACAGAACGGCCCCCTTCTTCCCTTCAGGTTACGCAATTGGGACTGCGCGTCAATCGCGGTTCGCAGGAACTTGCCGAATTGTAATCCGCTCTGGACGACCAGATGAATTGCAGGGCACGCCGGTGGCGGGCTGGAGTGGCGGACGGTATTCTCGACGGGCATTCGGAATTGAAATTCTATGGAGATGGTATTATGGCCGCTGCATGTTCTCGGGGTATGCTCGTTGTGCTGCTTGCCTCCGCCGTCGCCCGCGGACCCGAAAAGATTGAGTTCGTTCCCTTGGCCGGGTTTCCGCAGTTGCCGTCGGGGGTCACGCTGGGCCGGTGCTCGGCAGTGGGCGCGGACAGCCGGGATCGGGTGTATTTGTTCCATCGCGGCAAGTCACCGGTTCTATGCTTTGACCGCGACGGCAAGTTCATCCGCGCCTGGGGGGACGACCTCATCAAAACGGCCCATGGCCTGCGGATCGACCGGGACGACAATATCTGGGTGACCGACATCGGCCGTCATCTCGTTCTGAAGTTCAGCCCGCAGGGCAAGCTGCTCCTCTCGCTGGGAACGGCCGACAAGCCGGGGACGGGACTCGATCAATTCGACAGACCTACGGATGTCGCCTTCGGACCGGCGGGGGAGGCATACGTTTCCGACGGCTATGGCAACAGTCGCGTGATGGTGTTCGACACGCGCGGTAAGTTCGTGAAGACGTGCGGCAAGCGGGGCAAAGAATCCGGGGAGTTCAATCTTCCGCACTGCATCCGGGTCGATTCGCAAAAGCGGGTGCTCGTGGGGGATCGGGAAAACAAGCGCATCCAAGTCTTCGACCGGGAAGGAAAGGTGCTGGCGATCTGGGATGGATTCGCCCCATACGGCCTGGAGATCGACCGCGACGGAACGGCTTTCGTTGCCGATGGACTGGCGAATCGGATTTTCCAGCTCGACGACGCGGGAAAAATCGTGCACGCCTGGGGAGGGAAGGGGGCTGAGCCGGGGCAATTCAATGTGCCGCACATGCTCGCGACCGACTCCGCCGGGAACCTCTTCGTGACGGAAATCGACGGGATGAGGCTGCAGAAGTTTGCCCGGAACAAATAGGGCGAGTGTCCGCATTGCTAAGGGTTCAAATTTGCGCGCGGCGCGTAAATTCTTCGGGTGTCTGTCCACAACATCCAAAGCTGTCAGCGTATTGCAACATCCCGATTGCACCCGGAAACGAGGTGATCGCCTCCCAGGATTCAAATCAGGAATGCAGGATCAGGAGGAAGGCACGAAACGAATTGGCGATTGGGACCCGTGGAAAGCATTTTTCCTGCTTCCTTTGTTCCGGTCAGCGGGGCTGCCGCACCGCGTGGCCTTCATTGTCGCTCATAGTGCCTCTGCCGGCCAGCCGAGGGCCCGCTGCAGTCGGAACTGGGCCTCGTTGTAACCGACGAGGGCCCGCAGGTACTCGCGGCGCGCCTGCATCAGGGCCTGAATGGCCTGCAGGGCTTCGATCGGCAGTCCCTGTACGTTTTTAATGCGATCGAGGTTACGTTCGTACGATGCCGCCGCTGACCGCAGCCCTTCCTGTGCCGTCGCGATCTGCGCTTTCCGCGATTGCACCTGGGCGTGCGCCTCGACCACCTCGCAGGCCACGCGATCAAGGGCCGCGACTTCCTTAGACTGTGCCTGCTGCACCCGCGACTGTGCTTCCGAGCGCGCGGCGCGGTCGCCGAAACCGAGATTGCGAACTTCCCAGAAGGCGCCGGCGACCGAGTCGAACGAGTTGTTGAAATTTGACACGTTGCCTCCGGTTCCTCCGCCGAATCCGCCGTAACTGATTCCCAAAAGCACGCTGGGGAGCAGCGGCGCGAACTTTTCGCGGTTCAGGCGTTCGACCGCCTCGCCGATGAGGTGCCGGCTCTCGGCGACCTCGGGCCGATTCGTCAGCCCCCGCGCGACAAGCTGGGCCTGCGTGCTGCCGGCGGCGACCAGCTCGATGGGGACGATCGTCGGTTCATTGGGCTCGAAGACGAACTGCGGATCGAGGCTGAGCTGCTGCGCCAACCGGGCCGAAGCCACCCGGACGGTTTCCTCGCCGCGCTGCACGTCGACGGCGCGAACGGCCAGTTCCGCCAGGGCGCGGTCGTGATCGGCTTCGGTTCCCTTGCCGGTCTCGGCATACGCGCCGGTCAGATCGGCGAGCTGGCGGGTATGCCCGTGGGCCTCGCGGGCGATCGCCAGATCCTGTTCGGCACGGAGCAGTTCGAGGTAGGCGAGGGCGGAGTCGAGCAGGGCGTCATTGCGGGCGGCGGTGGCGGCCGATTGCCGCGACGCCGCCGTCTGCCGCGCGATGCGGGGCTGGAAGACGGCATCGGTAATCTGAAAGTTGGCGAACAGGCCGGGGATCGCGGGAGTGGCCGCCCCGGGAAGCACTCCGCCGAAACCGGTGAAGAGCGCGGTGCGGCTGACGGGGATCATATTGCCGTCGACTTGTTGCGCCGGTCCATCATGTTTGTCGTATGTAATTCCAGCCCGTAGCGAGGGGAGCCACAGGACCTGAGCGCGGTCGAGTTGTGCAAAGGCTTCGTGAATCCGCTCGCGGGCAAAGGCCACCTGCGGGTTCTGGCCGTCCGTCAATTGCAGGACGGTCCCCAGGTCGATGGGATGCTTCGCGCCGGATTCGGCCCGCGACACTCCTGTCTCTGCCGACGTGTCCTGCGTCGCGCTCTCGGCGACATCGGGATCCTGCTCCGGCGTTTCCGACTCGGAATCGTGCGCGGCGAGGCGGATTTGACCGGGCCGTTCGGGAGCGGCAGCGACTTTCGGTGCGGTGCGGGGGGGCGCGGGCTTCGCGGCAGGCGAACGAATCGCGACGGATGATTCCGGGGCTGACTGCCGCAAGGTGACCGGCCTGAATGGCGGAGCCGGCGCGGCGCATCCCGCGAGAAGGCCGGCGGCCCACAGGCAGGCTATGCGCTGCGATTGTTTCCCCCAACATTTCGACATTGCCGTCGATTCCTCCGCCGGACATCCATGTCGCACCGTCGGCGCGTCCCAAGGGCGGCAGAGCGCCAAGTGCACAACACCCCGGTTCCCGGAGCGAGCGGTCAGTCATCATCTGGTATCGGTCGGAAAACGGGGCAAACTTTACCGGTTCTAGCGGTTTTGCGGGATGTAACGGGCGCACCGGGGATTCTTGGGCACAGCGGGCGTTCGGCGGGCCCCTCATTTCGGACCCAAATGTATATCTGTGTCTGTATAACGCCAAAAAATGTGGCGCGGGGCAACGGGGAGACTGCGAGTGTCGCAACCCGAAATCCGAACCCCGCCCCGGATTTCTTACAAAAAAGCCACCGCCGATGCCCCCCGCCGCGATCAACCGGGCCGCGGAACTTCACGCGCTTCACACGCCGGAAAAACGGACGCCCCCGTCAGCTATTTCTTTGGCGCCGCCTTCTCGACCCGGACTTTCTGCCCCTCGCGAAACGCTGAAACGTTGACACCGATGACCTGCTCGTCTCCCGACAGACCAGAGACGATTTCGACGTCGTCGCCGGCGCGGATTCCCGGCTCAACGGGAGTCTTTTTTATCTCTCCGTCGTCGCCGATCGTGTAACAGTACGTTTGCCGTTCTGCGGCGAGGAGCGCCGTCTTCGGCACAGAAAGCGCATCACTGCGCTCGGCGACCTTCACCTTGGCGGAAGCATACATGCCGGGGCGGAGTTTTCCTTCTTCGTTCTTCAGGTCAATTTCGGCCCGCAGCGTGCGTGAACCGGCATCGAGGATCCACGAGGTGCGCGTGACGACCCCCTTGTGAATGTCGGAGGGAAAGGAGGGGATCCGCACCTGGGCCTCGCTGCCGTCGGGGATCAGCGCGTCGAGTTCAGGGACATCCACGAAAATCCGCATGACGCGGGTCTGCGCCACATTCAGGAGGGGCTTCCCGCCGGTCCCCAGCCCGGGCTGCACGAGCCAGCCGGTGTGGACGTTCCGCGCAGTCACCACGCCGTCGTAGGGAGCGCGGATCTTTGTGTAGCCGAGCAGGGCGTTGGTGTGCGCGAGGTCGGCCACCGCCACGGCCAGGTGCTGTTCGGCCGCTTCGAAATCCGCCTGGGCCTTTTCGACCTGGGCCTGCCTCTCGATGACCAGGGCGCGGGCCGAGGCGATTTTCGCCCGCGTCTGGGTGCGCACCGAATCGGCGGCCCGGTAGAGCTTCTGCTTTTCCTCGGCCACCTCGCGGGTGACCGACCCGCGGTCGGCGAGCTTTTTCAAGCGAACGAATTCCGACCCGGCGAATTCGTAATCGGCCTGCGTCTGCTCGAGAATGGCCTCCGTTTCTTCGACCTTCGCGCGGGCCGAGGTTTCGGCCGATTTGGCGACCTTGATGGCCGCAGCCGCCTGCCGGACTTCGGCCTGCGCCTGGCCCACAGCGGCCTCCTTCTGGGCCAGCTCTTCGTGAAGCTCGGGAACGGAGAGTTCGACGAGCAACTGCCCTTCGCGGACGACTTTTCCGCTCTCGTCAAGCTGCGGTCCGGTCACCGGATCGCCGATATCCACGTGCATCTTCTCGACATATCCGGCCACCTTGGCGTACACCGGGGTTTCTTCAAAGGCCTCGATCTGTCCCGGCTGCTCAGTCCAGCGGACAAGCGTTTTTCGCTCGGGCCGGATCGGCTTGACGCGCATCAGCGCCGACTCGGAATCGCTCTCTTTTCCTTCCCCCGGCTTCGACGAAGCCTCCGGCTTTCCGCAGCCCGCGGCAAGAGCGCCAAGACAAACCAGGAATGCGAAGGTCGAAATCTTGCGCCGCGGGCAACGGCATGATTCAGGACGGCTTCCGGATTCCGGAGAGCGGATACTCATGAAAACACCTTCATGGCGAATGGGCCGACTCCGCCGTCGCGGATCCTGAGTGATAGAAGCGGCTTTCCGGATCGTCCGGATCCAGCGAGATCGACTCCGTCCCCGCCCGTGTCTGCAATAAAGTATAACATGCGGGGAGAAACAGGAGCGTCGCCGCCGTCGCCGCGGCGAGCCCCCCAATCACCGCCCGCCCCAGCGGCGCCGACTGATGTCCCGCCTCTCCCAGCCCGAGCGCCATCGGAACCATTCCGGCCGTCATGGCGAGGCTGGTCATCAGAATCGGCCGCAACCGCCCGATCGCGCCGCCGACCGCCGCGGCATCTGCCGCCTGGCCATGCCGCCGGCGCTCTTCGGCGAACGTCACGAGCAGAATGGCATTCGCCATGGCCACGCCGATGGCCATGATGGCGCCGATGAACGACTGCACGTTGAGCGTGGTGCGCGTGACCAGGAGCATCAGCGCCACGCCCGAAATCACGGCAGGGGCGGACGAAACCGCGACGAGCGACAGCTTCAGCGACTGAAAATTCGCCGCCAGCAGGAGAAAGATCACGACGATGGCCAGCACCAGCCCGACGGCCAGGCCCCCCAGCATCGACCGCATGGGCGGAATCTGCCCGCGCAGCTCGTGCGTCACGCGGACGGGCTTTTCCCCCTTCTTTTCCAGCTCGTCCTTTTCCGCGTCGTCTTTTCTTTGCACGTCGGCCAGCACCCTGTTGATCTCCTGCGAAACGCTCCCCAAGTCGCTCCCGGAAATGTTCGCCGTCATCGTGATCTCGCGCTTCATGTTGTAGCGGTCGAACTGGCCGGGCATCGTGCCGCCCGCGATTTTCGCGACGTCCCGCAGCAGGATCTGCTGCGAGCCGCGCCGGTCCACCGGCACCGTCGCCAGGTCGTCCATCGTGCGCATCACCGGCTGGGGAATCTCGACCTGCACCTGATAGCCGATCCCCGATTTCGGGTCGGGCCAGAAATTGGGGACCACGAACCGGCTTGACGAGGTGGCGGAGACCACCGACCTGGCCACCTGCGACATCGTGACGCCGCTGATCCCCGCCCGTTCACGATCGATGTGCACATCCACCGTGGGGTAATCGAGGGACTGTGAAATCTGCACGTCGCGCATTGCGGGAATGTTGGCAAGCTCCGCCTGCACCTTGCCGATGAATTTGCGGTTCTCCGCCAGGCTGGCGCTGCGGGCGGCGATCTCGATGGGAGTCGGGGAGCCGAAGCTCATCACTTCACTGACGATATCCGCCGGCTCAAAGGAGAAGCGCACGTCCGGAATTTTTTTTGCCAGCTCCTGTCGCAGGACCTCTTTCATTTCCTCGGTGCTGATGCCGCTCCTGGGCTTGAGGGCCACCCGCAGGATCGCCTCCTCGGGCCCGCGCGACCACTGGTAGACCGCGTTGATCGGGTAGCTTGACGGAACGACTCCGACGAAGCCGAGCGTGAGCGCGATCTTGTCGGCTCCAATCTTCTCGCGCATGGTGTCCAGGACTTTCAGCGAGATCTGCTCGGTGGTGTCGATGTGCGTTCCGTCGGGCGCGCGCAGTCGCAGTCGAAATTCGTTCGCCGTCCCCGATGGGAAAATCTCCAATCCCAGATTCCGGCCCACGAATACGATCACCAGAGTGCAAACGGCGATGTACCCGATGAGGACCGTCTTCCGCAGCCGGACAGCCTGCTGGACCAGCCGTTCGTAGCGGGTGCGAACCTTCTCGACGAATGCCCCGCCGGCCGCCGCATGCTTTTGCGACTTCAGGAGCCAGACCGAGAGGACCGGGACGAACGTGCTCGAAAGGAAGTACGAAGCGATCATCGAAAAGCCGACGGCCAGCGACAGGGGAACGAACAGCCCGCGGGCCGCCCCCTGCATGAAGAACGACGGCACGAACACCGCCAGAACGCAGAGCATCGCCAGGAGCCGGGGAATGGCCGTCTGCAGGTTCCCTTGCCGCACGGCCCGGGCAATGGAGTCGGTGTGCTCGAATTGGGTATGAATATTCTCGATCTCGACGGTGGCTTCGTCCACGAGAATGCCGACCGCCAGCGCCAGGCCCCCCAGCGTCATCAGGTTGACGGTTTGGCCGCAGAGCCAGAGGGCGACCGTGGCGCCCATGATGGCCAGCGGGATATTGAGCACCACCACCAGGGCGCTGCGCCAGTCGCGCAGAAAGACCAGCACCATCAGGCCAGTCAGGCACGCCCCCAATGCGCCTTCAATCCGCAGGCTGTCGATGGCCCGCGTCACGTACGGCGACTGATCGAATTCGAACGACACCTTGATGTCGTCGGGAAGCTCTTTCTGCATTTTGGGAAGCGCGGCCTTGATTTCGTCGATGACGCTCATCGTCGAGGCGTCGGCGCGCTTGGTCGCCAGGATGTACACCGCCCGCCGGCCGTTGTACAGGGCATATCCGGTCGTGATGTCGGCGGCGTCTTCGATGACTGCGATATCGCGCAGATAGACCGTGGGCAGCGTGCCGGTACGAATGGGAACGTTGCCCAGCTCGCGGATGTCTCTGACCATCGCGTTGGTCGGCACGATCGGATAGCGGTCCCCGACGTGCAGATTGCCCGACGGGCTCACCGCGTTTCCGTTGACCAGGGCCGTGACAACTTCGTCGGGCGACATGCCATACGCCAGCAGCCGCTCGGGATCGGCGCGGATGACGATCGACCGCGCGCTGCCGCCGAACGGAGGCGGGGCCGAGACTCCGGGGAGAGCGGCGAACATCGGCCGGACTTTGAAGAGCGCCTTGTCCTGAATCTCGGTGATCGTCGTCGTTGCGCTCGACAGCACCAGATAACCGACCGGCACGCTCCCTGTGTCGAACCGCATCACGAACGGGAAGACCGTGCCCGTCGGCATGAACGCCTGCGAGCGGTTGACATAGTTGATCGTCTCCGCCATGGCCTGGGCCATGTTCGTGCCCGGGTGAAAGAACAGCTTCATCAGCGCCGTCCCCTGCACGTTCTTGCTCTCGACGTGATGGATGCCGGTGATGTACAGGAAGTGGTATTCGTAGTAATTCGTGAGCAGCCCTTCCATCTGGGCGGGGTCCATGCCGCCGTAGGGTTGCGCCACGTAAATGACCGGCAGGTCGAGAGCAGGGAAAATATCAATCGCCATGCGCCTCACGGGAAGCTCGATGCCGTATTTCCGGAAGAAGGCATCGACGGAGCTGGGCCGCACCGCCAGAAAGCAGGCCAGGGCCACGGCGACCAGCGTCACCACGACGGTGATCGGACGCCGCAGAGCGAAGATGATCGGGTTCATTTCAGCACCGGTTGCCGACGATTGTGTTTCGCCCGGCCGGAGGCGCGGGACAAACGTGCCGCTGTAGTCTTAAGCGCAATGTGATGGAATGCAAGCCGAATGTCCGTCCG
>JBLMWR010000870.1:0-7963 GCA_050257335.1 Deltaproteobacteria bacterium
CGTGGGGCTGTTCTACGGCCAGGGGTACTTTCAGCAGTACCTCGACGAAAACGGCTGGCAGCAGGAAACGTACACCGATCTTAAAATCTCGAAGCTCCCCATGGAGCCCGCCCTGTCGCTCGACGGCAAGCCGGTGCTGATCCACGTCGACACCCGCGGGGGAAAAATTCACGCCCGCGTGTGGAAGATCAACGTCGGCCGGATCCCCCTGTACCTGCTCGACACCGACGTCCCCGAGAACCGCGACGAAGACCGGCACCTGACCAGCCGCCTGTACGGCGGCGACCAGCGGACCCGCATCCGCCAGGAGATCATTCTGGGGATCGGGGGCGTGCGGGCCCTCTCGTCGATGGGGATCAAGCCCGGGGTCATCCACATGAACGAAGGGCACTCGGCCTTCGCCGGGCTCGAAGTCATCCGCCAGCGGATGAAAGAGGACGACCTGTCGTTCGACGAGGCGCTGCGCGAGACGGCGGCGATGAGCGGGTTTACGACGCACACCCCCGTTCCCGCCGGGCACGACCGCTTCAGCGCCGAGCTGATCGAAGAGCACCTGGGCCCGCAGCGCGACGAGCTGGGGCTCAAGCACGATTCGCTGATGAGCCTGGGCCGCGTCGAGCCGCAGAACCAGCACGAGTCCTTCTGCATGACGGTGCTGGCCTTCAAGCTGTGCCGGCGGGCCAACGCCGTCTCGAGCCTGCACGGCGTCGTCAGCCGTCGCATGTGGGCCAACCTCTGGCCGTGGCGCAGCGAAGAGGAGATCCCCATCGGGCACATCACCAACGGCATCCACGTGGCCACCTGGCTGGCGGCGCAGATCCGCACGCTGTACGACCGCGTGCTCCCCCTCAACTGGTACCTGCGGACCGGCGAACCCGAGGTGTGGGCCCCCATCGAGCAGCTTTCGCCCGGCGAATTGTGGGAAACGCACCAGACGCTCAAGAGCCGGCTGATCACCTACGCCCGCAACCGGCTGATCAAGCAGGCCCGCCGCCGCGACGTTTCGGAAACCGCCCTTTCGCAGCTTTCGATGGCCCTCGATCCGCGGGTGCTGACGATCGGGTTCGCCCGGCGGTTCGCCCCCTACAAGCGGGCGGACCTCATCTGCCGCGACCTGGCCCTGCTCGAAAAGCTCGTCACCAGCAGCGACCGCCCCGTGCAGGTTATCTTCGCGGGCAAGTCGCATCCCGCCGACGAACCGGGCAAAGCCATACTCCAGCGCATCTACAATCTCTCGCAGCAGGAGCCGTTCCGCGGGCGGATCGTGTTTCTGGAGGACTACGACATCAACCTGGCGCGGCACCTGGTGCAGGGGGTCGACGTGTGGCTCAACAACCCCCGCCGGCCGCTGGAAGCCTCGGGAACCAGCGGGCAGAAGGTGGTCCTCAACGGCGTCCTCAACTGCTCGGTGCTAGACGGCTGGTGGGCCGAAGCCTATGACGGGTCGAACGGCTTCGCCATCGGCAACGGACACACCCACGTCAACCAGGAAATCCAGGACGAGCGCGACGCGAAGAGCCTGATTTCGGTCCTCACCACCGAGATCATTCCGATCTTCTACGAGCGCGACCAGGATGATCTGCCCCAGGCGTGGATCAAGCGCATGAAGCGGGCCGTGCGCACGCTGGGGTGGCGGTTCAACGCCGACCGGATGGTCATGGATTACGTCACGAAGACGTACGTCCCCGGGGCGGGAGGACTGAGCTGCTCGATGGACGTCGTGTGAGAAAATCCGAATGTCTAACGACGAATGTCCGAAAAAATGCTGATGACGAAATCCGAATGAGGTCTGACACGCCGCTCGCCGCGCCTCTTTCGCCATTCGGATTTCGTCATCCTTCAGGCATTCGCCAGCGGGCATTCCCGCTTAAATCACTCCTCGTCGCTCATCGGGCCCATCTCGCGGATCGCCACGTCGTTCCATTTGATGGCGTATTTCTCGCCCAGGCGGTTGGTGTATTCCGAAAGGACGTGCTCCCGATCTTTCTGGGCCACCTGCGCGTACGCGCTCATTCGATCGAAAAGCGGCGCGCTCTTGAAGGCCTCGCGGTCGGGCTCGCGACGCGAAACCACCTTGACCACGTAATACACCGACGCGTCGTCGTTGAGCGCCGCCCCCACATCCCCCTCGCCGAGCGCGTCGAACACGACCTGCATGAACTTCCGGCCGGCATTGTTCACGACGATCGGGTTCCCCAGCCGCACCTCGGCCGCCTGACCGCGCATGGACTGCGGGACCGACGACTCCTCGTAGAACGAGAATTCGGGCGACGGCCCGCTGACCGTGACCGCCGGCCCCTTCGGGTCTCCCGTCACCGTCTCGCCTCCGAGCGCCTCGGTGAATTCCTTGTCGCTGCCGCGGGCTTTCGCGGCCAGCTCCTCGGCCCGTTTCTTCGCCAGGGGAAGCGCCTCCAGGCGCTTCCAGGCCTTGACCACCTGCTCGCGAATCCCCGGCTCGTCCAGCGTCGGAATGTGCAGGGGGACGTCCTGCACCTTCCAGCAGACGTAGGTCGTGGAATCCTGGCCTTCGGACTGGAAGACCCGGCACAAAGCCGTACTGCCGAACGCCTGCTCGATGATCGTCGTCGGCTGCTGCCGCAGCGATTCGTCGCCGAGCGGCTCGACGGCCTTGCCGAGACCCTCGATTTCGCCCAGCTCCTGCATCGACACGAGGCCGGTCCTGCCGAATTTCATCCCCAGCCTGTCGGCGATCTTCAGCAGCTCTTCTTCCGACCGCCGCTCGATCTCTTTGACCTGCGCCGGATTGGGATCATTCAGCTTGATGTCGGGGGAAGTGGCGAACGAGAGACCGACGTCCTGGAGGGCCTTGACGGCTTTGGCCGTCAGCTCTTTAAGGAGCATCTTCCGGCGATCGTTGACGACCGAATCGCGAATCTGCTCGCGGAGATTGTCGTCGAGCGGCTTGTATTTGATTTTGGGAGGCTGGAACTTCTTCTTCGGGTCGATTTTCGGGGGCGGGGCGCTGTCGCTCTTCGCGGCCTTGTCGGCGGCGGCGGCGGGCTGTTCCGACGTTTCGGCCTCCGCGTCTTCGCTGACGGTTGCCGGGAGACATTCCGAGTCCTTCCCCTCCTCGGGCGCTTTGTCTTTCCCTTCCTCCTTCTGTTTCGCCTTCTCGTTCGGCCCGGACTTTTCCTCTTGCGGTTTCGCGCCGTCCTCGTCGGGTTTCTCTTTCGATTCTCCCTCGAGCGCGGGGCCCTTATCCGGGGCGAATTCAGGATCGATCGGCTCGGACTCGTCGCGCCCCGGCGCTTCGAATTCGTGCATCCGCAGATCTTTGTCTTTGTTCCGCTCGTAGTATTCCTCGATCTCCCTGTCGGTGACCGGGCCCATCGTCTTGAGCGCGTCTTCCACGGCGGAGGGATTGACGGAAAGGTAATGCAGCTTCACTTTCTGCGGCTGGCGGAACCCGGGCTTGAATTCCGCGTTCCGGGACAGCTCGAAATCGGCCTTGTGCTTTTCGAAGAGGGCGGCGATCTTCGCTTCGGCCGGTTCCGGAACGCTCGCCGCGAAATCGCTGACGGGGAGCGACGCGACCTCGATTTTCTCGCGGGTCCTGAGCTGCCGGTAATACTCCCAGTACTTTTCGGGAGCGGGAAGGTCGGGGGGTCTCTTCATGCGGTAGGCGGCGTCGGCCTGCAGCTCGTCGCGAAAACTGTCGAACAACTGCTTGGGGCTGATTCGCATCTCATCGACAATTTCGCCGAACATGCGGCTCGTGAGCCTGTGGTCTGTGGCCGTGGCGATGTAGTCCTCGATCTGCCGGTCGGTCACGACGATGCCCATTTTGCGGGCTTCGTGACGATGCAGCCACATGAACAGCAGCTCGGGCCTGGAGGCGCCCCCGAACCCGTACGCTCCCATCGCGCGCTGGGGGCCGAAATGGTAGAGGAAGGGTTCCTTCTCCTTGAGATCCTCATGCGACCGCTGCCAGGCCACGGCGAGAAACCGCTGCAGGTTTTGCCGGCGGAAGACGAGATTCTGCATCTCGATCTGCGACAGGCCGCCGATGTTCGTGTCGACGACGTTCGTGCTCCCCTGCGCCGAACTCCCGAAGCGCCCCATTCTGTAGAAGATGTCCCCCAGCCCGAACCCGATCATGGCCATCAGGGTGAGCCCGGCCAGAATGACTTTCTGGTGTTTGCGAAAAACTTTGAACGGCGATTGCATGCGGATCTTTCAGCCTCTCCGACGGCCCGGCAGCACGCCCCCGCGGGTCGTCCCCGCGCCGGCGGCGCGGCCTCGATCGGGAGAACGCCCTTGACAGATTGCGGAATGATGAATTATGGATTTTCGGCGGGGGGCGGTGTTTCCTCCCCCTCGCAGGCGAATTTTAGCCTTGTTTCCCGGTGTGGCAAGGCCAACAGATTTCCGGCGCGGCCCGAGACCTGCTGAAAACCCGGTTTGCCGGGACTCTGCGGTTCGGATCCTTCCTAGCCCCTGACGGGTGGAGCGACAGCCCTTGGCCAGAACGAAGAAACTCAAAGGGCTGGTGATCGTCGAATCCCCCGCCAAAGCCAGAAAGATCAACAGTTTTCTGGGGCGCGACTTTAAAGTTCTGGCGAGCATGGGGCACGTGCGCGATCTGCCCGCCCGGGCCGCCGACATTCCCCTCGAGGTCAAAAAAGAGCCGTGGGCCACGCTGGGGGTCAACGTCGCCGCCGATTTCGACCCCCTGTACGTGATCCCCAAGGAAAAGAAGAAGGTCATCAGCGAGCTCAAGGCCGCCCTCAAGGAGGCCGACGAGCTGATCCTGGCGACTGACGAAGACCGCGAGGGAGAGAGCATCGGCTGGCACCTGACCGAGGTCCTCAAGCCCAGGGTCCCCGTCAAACGCATGGTGTTCTCCGAAATCACCAAAGAGGCGATTTCGGAAGCGATCGCTTCCCCGCGGCAGCTCGACCAGAACCTCGTCGCCGCCCAGGAAACCCGCCGGGTGCTCGACCGGCTCTACGGTTACCGCCTGAGCCCGCTGCTCTGGAAGAAGGTCGCCCCCAAGCTGTCGGCCGGACGGGTGCAGTCGGTCGCCGTGCGGCTCATCGTGCTGCGCGAGCTCGAACGCCGCGCCTTCCGCACGGGAACCTTCTGGGACCTGAAAGCCTCCCTCGCGACCGGCGCCGGCAATTCGTTCGACGCCGAGCTGTTCACCCTGTCGGGCAAGCGGATCGCCACGGGTAAGGATTTCGACGAGCACACGGGCCGGCTCAAGCCCGAGGCCGACGTGCTGCTGGTCGACGGGCCCACCGCCCAGGCCCTGCGCGAAAAGCTGCGCAGCGCCCCCTGGCGGGTGACGAATCTGGAAGAGCGTCAACAGGTCCGCAAGCCGTACGCCCCCTTCACCACCAGCACCCTGCAGCAGGAAGCCAATCGCAAGCTGGGGATGTCGGCCCGCGAGACGATGCAGGTGGCGCAGAGGCTGTACGAAGACGGAAACATCACTTACATGCGCACCGACTCGGTGTCGCTGTCGCAGGAAGCGATCCGCGCGGCGCGCGGCACGATCAAGGACCGCTACGGCGACGAATACCTGTCGGACGGCGTGCGCACCTTCGAGACGAAGACCAAAGGAGCGCAGGAGGCGCACGAAGCGATCCGCCCGGCCGGGACCGCCATGCAGACCGGCGAAGAGCTGGGCCTGACGGGGCGCGAGCTGGCCCTGTACTCGCTTATCTGGAAGCGCACCGTCGCCACGCAGATGGCCGAAGCCCGCCTCCGTTTTCAGACCGCCACCATCGCCGCAGGCGAGGCCGAATTCCGGGCCACGGGCCGGCACATCGACTTTCCCGGGTTCTTCCGGGCTTATGTCGAAGGGGTCGACGATCCCGATGCGGCGCTCGACGACCAGGAAGCGGCCCTTCCCCCCCTGGCCACCGGAGACGAGCTCGCCTGCCGCGGCCTCGAGGCCATCTCCCACGAAACGCAGCCCCCCGCGCGGTTCACCGAAGCCACGCTGATCCGCGCCCTCGAAGCCGACGGGATCGGTCGCCCCAGCACATACGCTTCGATCATCGGCACGATTCAGGATCGCGGGTACGTCGTCAAGGTGGGCACCCAGTTGCGCCCCACCTTCATGGCCCTGGCGGTGACGAAGCTGCTGGAAAGGAATTTTCCGCAGCTCGTGGACGAGCAGTTCACCGCCGGCATGGAGCAGACCCTCGACGACATCGCCGCCGGTTCCGCGAAGGCCACGCCGTATCTCAAGCAGTTCTACCTCGGAAAACAGGGCCTCGACCAGCAGGTCAAATCGCACGAAGAAAACATCGACCCGCGCGAGGCGTGCACCGTCGAGCTGGAGGGTCTTTCGGCGAAGGTCCGCATCGGCAAGTTCGGGCCGTATCTCATTTCCGAACAGAACGGCGAGAGCATCACCGCCTCGCTCCCCGACGACGTGACCCCGGCCGACATCACCAACGAAATCGCCGAAACACTTTTCGCCCAGAAAAAGAGGGGCCCCGTCGCGCTGGGAATGGACACCGAGAAAGGACTTCCGGTGTACTCGATGATCGGCCCGTTCGGTCCCTACGTGCAGCTCGGCGACGTGGGCGAAGACGGCAAAAAGCCCAAGCGGGTTACGATCCCCAAGCACATCGACCCGCAGCACATCTCCATCGAGCAGGCGCTCGATCTGTTGAGCCTCCCCCGGACGCTGGGGAATCACCCCGCTAGCGGCAAGCCGATCAAGGCCGGCATCGGACGGTTCGGTCCCTACGTCGTCCATGAGGAGGCGAAGAAGGTCTACAAATCGCTGCCGAAGAAGGTTGACGATTTCAGGAAGATGCTCGAAGCCGCGGGCCTCGACGCACACACGATCGGGGAGATGTGCGAGCGGGTCACCGACGTCTTCCGGATCGACCTGGCGACGGCGGTGGAGCTGCTGAAGCTGGCCCGCACGCGGGGCGCGGCGACTCCCCTGCGCGAGCTGGGGGCGCATCCCGAAGACGGGCAGCCGGTGCAGGTCTTTTCCGGGAAGTACGGCCCGTACGTCAAGCATGGGAAGGTGAACGCCACGATCCCGAAGGAGACGCCGGTCGAAGAGGTGACGCTGGCGCAGGCGCTGTCGCTGCTGGAAGCCCGCGCCGCCCGGGGAGGGGGCGCGCCGAGACGCGCCGCTCGCCGCAGCGCGCCGAAAAAGGCGGCCCCGAAGAGCGAGTCGCCGAAAAAAGCTGCGCCACAAAAGAACGCGCCAAAAACAGCGCCGAAGAAGAAGCCTAAAGGCAAGTAGCGCGCCACATTTGCCCAAGCCCAGGGGCCGTGTCCCCTGGGTACTGTTTTGTTTGCTCACAATACCCACGGGACGCAGCCCGTGGGCTTATTATTGCGCGTCTGCGTCGTTTCGCGCGTCAGTAGTTTTTTGGCGCGTGTAATGCCAGACCCACGCCCCCTGCTCTGCGTGGCGCAGAATGTAGTAATAGACATTCAGTTGATGCCTGCGATCGCGAATGCGTAGAAACTTGCCACGTTTGCCCCACAGCTTTTTCTTCCAGCCCGCGTCGCGCATCTCGAACCACGCATGCTTCTTGGCGTCTCCCACCTGGATGCGCACCGTCGGCGGCGGCAGCTTCAGCAGCATGTGAATGTGTTGACTTGACACGGAAATCGCGATCAGCGACGCATCGAATTCGTCCAGCTTTTCCTTCAGTGCTTTGCCGACCGTTTCGCGCTGCGCCGGATCAAGAGAAACGGGGTCGTGTTTGAGCGCATCGAGATTCTTCAGGGCGAAGCTTTCATAGACTCCGACCGGCGGCGGGCTTCTGTAATCGCCCTCGACGTGATCGCGATGATGCCGCGTGCGAAAGCCGCGCGGGTCGCCCGGGAGCCATGCGCCGTAGGTCGTGAGAATCACGTGGAACCAGCAGGGGGTCGTCACATCTTCTACTTTCGACATTGAGCGCTCCCGTTGCGATTCGTTTGCTCAAGCCCACGGGTCGTATCCTGTGGGTACTGT
>JBLMWR010000871.1:0-7222 GCA_050257335.1 Deltaproteobacteria bacterium
GGGTCTCGGCCGTCAACGGAATGTTCATCGGCATTTCGAACGAGCTTGGCGAAGCCGAATCGGGAATGGTGGCGCACGTCTTCGATCGACGCGATAATCCGCCCTTCGGGCCGACCGTTTCGGCTGTCAGCGGCGGCATCGGTACGCTGATCGTCGTCGTCGCCGTGGCGCTGATCTGGCCGCAGCTCCGCAACTATGGGCGACTAGATGGCACGACGCGACCCGACGAGCAACCGCGAGAAGACGGCCAGCCGCTCTGAGCAGTCCGCTTCACGCCGCCCACCCGGATGCGGGCCGCTTCGCCCCCGCCGCCCGTCGCGCGATTCGCTGCGTTTCACGCAAATTTGGACACTTTTTCTCAAGGCTTCGCCGCGGATTCGTACAGCGGCCGTTCCCCGGCCGGATTGCATGCATCCTGCGAGTCTGGACGCAACTTGATCGCGGAGAACAGCTTGTGGATTTTCGACGGCGTCGGCAAAACGATTGGCACGACAAGTGCAATTCAGGTTCAGCGGCAGTTGCAGGTCGCCGGACCACGGCTTGTCATACGCAAATCTCAAGGAGGAACACAGATGCTCGTTCTGAGTCGGAAACTGGGAGAAACCATCACCATCGATGGCCAGATCAAGGTGGAGGTGCTGGGAGTCTCGGGAAACCGCGTGCGGCTGGGGGTCTCGGCCCCCGACGACTGCCGGATCTTTCGGGCGGAAAAATCGAGCCCTCACAAGCCGAAAGTCGCGACAACGCTGGCAGGCTCCGGCATTTGAATATAAAATACGCAAAGGAGTTTGCCCGTCCGGGGGGAACGTCATTCCGGCAAAACTCTTTTTTGGCCACACAAATTGATCCGGACGGGTTTTGATCCGGCGCTCCGACTGGTCGCCAGCCGGAGCGTTTTTCTGCGCTCGTGCAGGTTTTCCAACCTGCCCGGCTCCTTACCTTTTGTTCGGGACACCATTCCCGGCTGTGGCGGTCGAAGAGTCGAAATGGTCGAAAAGTCGAAAGCGGCCGTTGGCGAACGCAGGAGACCGGTCACTACGAGCATGTCATTCGTGTCGTGGTTTGGTGCCAACAGCGGAGCGGGAACGCCGAGACCTCATCTCACGGAGCGAGATGACTACAATCGCCCGCTGCGGAACACGCCGTAGATCAGCCAGATCCCCAGGAGGCTCGAGAGCACGAATGTGGGGACGGCGATCCACCACGCGGCGATGCCGGCCGAACGGATCACCAGCGCCGAGGCGACGATCAGGGCCGACATCACCAGCCCGATGACGACGCGGTTGCTGGAGCGGTCGAGCTCGTTGATCAGCCGATCGAGGTGCTGGTGCTCGAGATGAATTCGCAGATCATCCTGGCTGAGCTTCTCGAGGGTCTTGCCCACGTGCACGGGGAGATCGTGCAGCACTCCCAGCAGCAGGCGGGTGTCGGCGATGACCCGCCCGGCAATGCGCTGCGGATTGTACCGCTCGCGGACGAGCTGCGAGATCACCGGGGCCAGGTGCGCGGCCAGGTTGAAGGTGGGGTCGACCTCGGACGCCACTCCTTCCAGCGTAATGATCGCGCGGATCAGCATCATCAGGTCGGCCGGGTATCGTATCCCGTGTCCCAAGAGGATGTTCACGAAATCGGTGAGCAACTGGCCTACGTTGATCTGTTCGATCGGCAGACCGTAGAAGCTCTCGACGAAATCGCGGACGTCGCTGGCCAGGAGCGGGCGATCGACCGGGCGGAAAGGCTTGCCGATCAGCAGCACCTGGTCGACGCAGCCGCGGACGTTTCCCTGGGTGACCGCCAGAAACAGGTCGATCAATTGCTCCCGTTTTTCCTCTTCCAGCCGCCCCACCATGCCGAAGTCGATCAGTCCCACCACCCCGCTCTCGAGAATGCGAAAATTCCCCGGGTGGGGGTCGCCGTGAAAGAACCCGAATTCGAACGCCATCTTCATGAAAATCCGCGCGCCGTTGGCGGCGATTTCGGAGGGGGCCAGCCCGGCGGCGATCAGCCCCTCGCGGTCGGTAATTTTCAGGCCTTCCATGAACTCCATCGTCAGCACGGCTTCGGTCGTCAGCTCCCAGCAGACGGCGGGAATGTACAGCGTGGCGTCGTTGCGGAACAACCGGCGGAATTCGTCCATCGTCCGCCCTTCCCGCGCGAAGTTGATCTCCCGCCGGATCGCCCGGGCGAACTGGTTGACCAGCCCCACGGGATCGAATACCTCGGCTTCCGGAAAATTCCGCTCGATCAGGATTGCCAGCTCGATCATCAGCGACAGGTCGCGCTCGACATCGCGGACGACGTTGGGCCGGCGGATCTTGACCGCCAGGGGGCGCCCGTCGAGATGCACGGCGCGATGCACCTGCCCGAGCGACCCCGCCGCCACCGGTTCAGGGTTGAAATCGGCGAACAGCTTCGCAACCGGCGCCCCCAGTTCGGTTTCCAGGATGCGGACCGCTTCCTCGCCGGAAAACGGTGCCACCTGCTCCTGGAGCTTTTCGAGCTCGGCGATGATCGGGGCGGGAACGAGGTCGGGACGCGTGCTGATGACCTGCCCGAACTTGACGAACGTCGGCCCCAGCTCTTCGATCGCCTGGCGGACGCGCTGCGCGAAGGTGACCCGCGGCGCCGGCTCGGGCCGCCGCAATACGACGCGCCGCCACCACCGCATGTACCGCATCAGCCGCAGCCGTTCGACGACGTCGCCGAACCCGTGGTTCAGCAGAATCGTGACGATCTCGCGCGTGCGGCCGAGGTTACGGATGAACTTGATGGGGGAGAGGGTCAAAATCAGGGCTCTGAGGAATGGATCCCGGAAAATGCGGAATGCGTAGTTCGGAGTCCGAAATCGACAGGCGATCGGCTGAATAGCGTGCGGTCGTTGACCGAACGTAAGCAATGACGCTCGTCATACGCGCTCTCCAATCAATTCCGCATTCCGCAATGCATCATACTGCCCGCGAACTCCGGCGTCAGCCTGTTGGGAGGGGCGTCAAGCGGATTCCGTGAAATGTTGGAGTTCAGGCTTCAGCCTGCGCTCTTGTTGGATCAGGGGTCCCATTGCATTTGTTGCCGTCCATTGGCGGTTGATCACCGTTTTCGCCTCTTTCGTGTGTTCCGCGGTTATTCTTGCCCCGGCGTTTGAATCCGTAGCGTGGGGAGCGGATAATCGGTTTTGTCACGAATATCGAGAGGACGGGTTGATGACGCGCGCGATTATAGGGGCCGGCGGGCTGGCTTGCCTGCTCGTGGGAATGATTGTGACAGCGGATGACGCTCCGATCCGTGAGCGTCCGGCGGCGCCTGTTGCCAGGCCCGCCGCGCTGCAGCGAGCCAGCCAACCCGGCAACAGTCCGCTCCCGACGCAGGTGTGGTGGACTGACCGGAAAGGGGACTTCCTCGTTTATGAGAGCGGTCCGCGCCGCCTGACGGAGTTCGATTCGTCGAAACGTCCGATCGCCCCCACGAACGTCGTGGCGGCTGACGACTTGATCAATGATTGTGCAGTTCCCGCTCCGAACGGCCAGTGGTCGGCCATGATCGACCACCGGCGGCCGGGCGTCCGGTTTGTCGCCGGGGACATCCGGCGGATCGGCAGGAGCGAGTTCAAGAGCGACCGCGTACCGGACTCCGTTCCGATCGATCCCAACCCGCAGGGGCTGGCCGTCACCGCCGATTCGAAGAAAGTCCTGGTGGCCTGCGACACGTCCGGCCCCGCCGACCGGCGGGTGGGAATCATCGATGTCGAAACCGGCAAAGTCAGTTACCGGCCGATCCAGGGCAGCAGCAACCTCCGCGGAATCGCCGTCGATCCAACAGGAAAGTATGCGCTGGCGGTGCATCTCGTTCCCAAATCGCATCTCCCCTCGACGCAGATCGAGCAGGGATGGGTGTTCACAAACGCGATCACCTGGCTATCGCTCGGCGGGCCCGAATTGGCCGTGACTCTGCCGCTCGACTTGCGGACGCAGGGGTTCGCCAATCCGGAAGGGGTGGCGATTTCCCCCAACGGTGAAAAGGCGTGGGTCGCGCACGCGGGGGCCGACGTCGTGTCGGTGGTTGACCTCAAAGCGCTGCTGGCGGTGGTGCAGGAGGTCACGAACAAGGACCATGGATCGGGCGGAAACGGGTACGTGGTCGATGACTTGCGCATGACCCGCCGCTACGTCCGCGCCCGCATCAGGGTGGGATCCAATCCCCGCGCGATCGCCGTCTCTCCCGACGGCGCGCAGGTCGCCGTCGCCAACCGGCTCGATGACTCGGTGTCGCTCCTCAATGCGGCCACCGATTCCGTAACCGACACGATCTCCCTGTATCGCGATGGAAAGCGCCCCCCGCGGGGAAAAGACGCGGTTCACCGCGAGGGGGAGAAGCTGTTCCACAGCGGCCGGCTTTCCTTCAGCGGGCAGTTCAGTTGCGTAAGCTGCCATCCCGACGGACATGCCGACGGCCTCAACTGGGACCTCCCCGCCGATGGTTTCAATAATTTTCATAACACAAAGTCCCTCCTTTCAATCGAAGGAACCGCACCCTACGGCTGGCTGGGAACCAGCCCCACGTTGCGCGACCGGTTCACCGGCACGCTGAGACATCTCTTTCAGCACGAACCGACCGAAAGCGAGGCTGCGGCGCTCGAAGACTTTCTGGTTCAATTGTGGGCTCCTGAGCCGGTCGGACCCTTCGACGGAGCGACGAATGCCGCCGTCGCGCGCGGCAAAGCGCTGTTCGAAGGGAAAGCCGGCTGCCGCGAGTGCCATGCCGGGACGAAATTCACCGATCGCGCCCTGCACGACGTGGGGACCGGGTCTGGCGACCCGGCGGAATTCGACACCCCCACGCTTCTGCGCATCTCGACGACCGCGCCGTACCTGCACGACGGCCGGGCCGCGACTCTCGAAGAGATCTTCGCGAAGTACAACCCCGCCGGTCTCCACGGCCGCGCCGCCGACCTCCCGCCGCAGGAGCTTGCCGATCTGGTCGCGTTTCTCAGGAGTCTGTAGGCCGGCGTGGCCGACATCGCTTCGGCCCTCTCGTGGCTCTTCATCGACTGCGCAAAGGCGGTCGAATCGGGGGCGGGCTCGCAATCGAATTTCGGGATCGCGTATCATGATCAGAGGAGGGTCTGCAGATGACGGCCGAAACAGTCGAGGACGTTGTAGTTGTCACGGCAAAACCGGCGCCGAAACCGAATGCCGAACCGAAGCAGCAGCCGCCATACGCCGTGATCGTCGAAAACGACGAGCTGCACACGTTCGAGTACGTTATCGAGGGGTTGCAGAAGGTGTGCGGCTACAGCAGGCAGAAGGCCTGGTTGCTGGCGGTGGAAATCGATTCCCGCGGAAGGGCCATCGTCTGGAGCGGAACGAAAGAGCTGGCCGAGCTGAAGTGCGAGCAGATCGGCGGCCTGGGGCCCGATTTCTTCGCCCCGAAGCCGGTCACGTTTCCGCTGGGTGTCTACATCGAGCCGCTGCCGTAATTGGAGTTGTCGCTTGGGAGTGCGGCGATTCAGACTATCGCAACCGCGGGCGATTTCAGACAATGGCCGGAGATGCACGCCTTGAAAAAAATCGCCGAGTGGCTGCTGGGGATTCCCGAGGCCGATCCGGGGCAGGGGACGGCGTGGCGCTACGTCCAGAATTTCCCGTGGCCTTCCTGGGCAGTGCTTCTGTTCTCGGTGCTGGCGGCGGTCATTGTCTTCTCGGTCTACCGCCGTGATGCCGGGCACCTGTCGCGCGGGGCCCGGGTCTTTCTGGCGGGGCTCCGCCTGACTTCGCTCGGGCTGCTCCTGTTCATGCTCAGTGAAGCCGTTCTGTCGATCGATCGCACCGGCCTCCCCTTCGTCGTCGTCATGCTCGACATTTCCGGGAGCATGGCCACCGAAGATCTCCCTGCGCAGTCCGAAGCCCGGGAGTATGCCGAGGGGCTGCTGAGCGCGGCGAAATTCGACAAGCCCAGCCGGCTCAATCTGGGGAAGGCACTGCTCCTGAAAGACGACGGGAAGCTGCTCAAGCGGCTGCTCGAAAACCACAAATTGCGCCTCTACACAGTGGCCGAGACCGAAACCATCGCGGGCCTGAATGCCTACCTGCAACCCGCCCAGATCGACGAATTGCTGCCCCTGCTGCGAGAGATTCCCGTGCAGGGAGACCAGACGCGGCTGGGGGATGCGCTCCGCGACGTGCTGAACGGCCTGCGCGGGACCCCACCCTCGGCGATTCTGCTGATCAGCGACGGGATCGCCACCGACGGCGAGAAGCTCTCGGCGGCGGCGCGGCATGCCCGCCAGAAATCGGTTCCGCTGTACACCGTCGCTCTCGGAAATCCCGACCCCGTCGTCGATCTTGAACTGCACAACGTCCTTGCCGACGACGTGGCGTTCGTCAACGACCCGATCGCGTTTTCGTACACCCTGACCGGGCATGGCCTGGCCGGAAAGAAAACCCGCGTCGTGCTCCGGAAAAAGGGAGAGAAACAGACTCTGGCCTCGCAGGAAGTCGCGATCGGCGAGGAGGGGAAACCGCAGAAGCTGGAAATTACCTATACGCCAACGGCTGCCGGCGATCTCGATCTGGTGATCGAAGCCGTCGCGCTGCCGAAGGAATCGAACGTCAAGAACAACAGCGAGCGCCGGCACGTCAACGTGCGGGATGAAAAGATCCGCGTGCTGCTGGCCGATTTTATTCCCCGCTGGGAGTTCCGCGAGCTCAAGGCCCTGCTCGAACGCGAAAAGACGGTCGAGCTCAAGACCGTTTTGCAGGACGCCGACCCCGAATACGCCCAGGAAGACCTGTCGGCCCTCCCCCACTTCCCCGTCACGAAAGAAGAGCTGTTTCGGTACGACGTGGTGGTGTTCGGCGACGTCAACCCGGGTTACCTGAGCAGCAGCGTGCTCGACAATCTGCGCGAATTCGTGGCGGAGCGCGGGAAAGGGCTGCTGTTCGTCGCCGGGCCGCTCTATAACCCGGCCGCCTACCGCGGGACGCCCCTCGAAACGCTTCTGCCGATCGATCTGGAGGGGCTCAAAGTGCCCCCCGTGGATGCTCCGATCGGTGAAAGTTTCCGCCCCGAGCTGACAGTCGAGGGGCGCAAGGGAAGCACCATCTTCCGCTTCGCCGACAGCGATCGTGAAAGCCAGGAGGTGTGGCAGATGCTTCCCGGATTCTTCTGGACGGTCGAAGCCCGCGACGTCAAGCCCGGGGCGATCGTCTACGCCACGCACCCGCTG
>JBLMWR010000872.1:0-14114 GCA_050257335.1 Deltaproteobacteria bacterium
CTGGCGGAAGGGAGGGTGTCGATCGCCAGCGTCGCCGTGGGAGATTTCGGCAAGAGCGTGTTCGACCGCTTTGACGACAAGACGGTGCTCGTCATCGGCGCCGGAGAGATGGCCGCCGAAACGCTGCGGTACCTGAAGGACGAGGGGGCCCGGAAAGTCCTGGTCATCAATCGCACGCGGGAGAAGGCCGAAGAAGCGGCCGCCGCACTGGGGGGGGTCGTCCGCCCGTTCGAGCAGCTCGACGAGTGCCTCGCCGAGGCCGACGTGATCGTCAGCACGACGGGGGCCAGCCCGCCGCTCGTCGATCGCGAACGCTTCCGCCGGATCCGCGCGAAAAGCGACGGGAAACCGGTGGTGATCCTCGATCTGGGCGTCCCGCGCGACTTCGAGCCGGCCGTCAGCGATCTCGACGACAACGTCTTTCTGTATTGCATCGACGACCTGCAGACGGTGTGCGAGAGAAACCGGGCGTCCCGGTCGCGCGAGGTCGAGCGGGCCCTGGCGATCGTCGATCAGGAAACCGACAAGTTCATGGCTGAATTGCGGCACCGGGCCACCGGCCCGATCATCCAGCGGCTGCGCGACCATCACCACGGCGTGGTGGGTGAAGAACTGGCGCGGCTGTTCGCCCGCCTGCCGCACCTCGAAAAGGACCGCGCCGAGATCGAACGCTCTTTCGAACAGGTGGTGAACAAACTCCTGCACCCCCCGCTGGAAGTCCTGCGCGACGAGGCCCGCGAGGGAACCCCTCACGGCCTCATGAACGCCCTGATGCGCCTCTTCCGTCTGCACGACTGAGCCGTTGCGATCGAGCGAATCGATGACCGCGGGCGCAATGCAGTCCGCCACGATCAGGGTCGGATTCACCGTCCTTTCCGGGCGTCTTCGGCTTGGCCGGAAAACTCAGTGTATCCGGTGAAATTGGAACGGCATTCAATTCTGCAGTTGTCATTTTCATTGAATCCGCGCAAAAATTGAGGACTGAACAGTCTCTGTGACGGACGAAGACGTAGAGTTCTGCATGTCCACTCTTGCTGCCGCTGAAGGCGCGATGGAACGGTTTATCCCTGAGCCGGCGCCGCAGAAATTCCGCACCGTCGCCGTCATGCCGGCCTATAACGCCGCCGCGACGCTGCGGCACACGGTGGGAGATATTCCTCCGGGTGCCGTCGACGAAGTGATTCTCGTTGACGATTGCAGCCGCGACGACACGGCGAAAATCGCCCGCGAGCTGGGGCTGACGGTCGTCATCCACGAGCGCAACACGGGCTACGGCGGGAACCAGAAGACCTGTTACCGCCTGGCGCTCGAATCGGGGGCCGATTACATCGTCATGATTCACCCCGATTACCAGTATGACAGCCGGCTCATCCCGGTGGCGGTCGAGATTCTGCGGCTGGGGATCTGCGACTGCGTGCTGGGCTCGCGGATCCGCACCCGTCGCGAAACCCTGGCAGGCGGCATGCCGCTGTACAAATACCTGTCGAACCGCTTCCTGACGATCGTCGAAAATATCGCCCTCGGGCAGAACCTGGGGGATTTTCATTCCGGGTTCCGGGCGTACTCGCGAAAGGTCCTCGAAACGGTCCCCTTCGAGCGAAATTCGGACGACTTCGTGTTCGACAGCCAGTTTCTCGCGCAGGCGGTGGCTTTCGGCTTCAGACTCGGCGACATCCCCGTCCCCGTCCGGTACTTCGCCGAGGCTTCGAGCATCAATTTCCGCCGCAGCCTCAAATACGGCCTTACCACGCTGAATGTGCTCGCCTGTTACTGGCTGCACCGGCTGAAGCTCGTTCGCTCGCCGCTCTTTCAGCCACGCGAGGCCAAGCCCGGCGCGCCATCGAGTTCAACAGGCTGAGAACCCGACAGGCGCCGCGATGAGGCGCATCCGGAACTGGGGTTTTAGCGAAACGGCATGCGCGGTTTCGCGAAACCGCAAGCGAGCGGGGGCAGCCGCCCGTCATCCTCCATCCTCCATGTTCTCTCTTCTATCCTCTATCGTTTGCCCTCCCCCCCGCCCGCCGTCGACGCCTCCGGCTGCCCGTCGTCCTGGGGGTACACGAGCACCCGGTCCTGGCTGAGGAGGATCAGGTCCGGCCGGCCGTCGCCGGTCACGTCGGCGATCACCGCCTCGCGCGGTTCCGACCCAGCCCGCTCTTCACTGGCGAGCGTTTTGGCCTCGAACACCTTGAAATGCACAGCATGCCGCAGTCCGGCGGCAGGGGTGTAGTTGAGAATATCGATCATCTGCGACTGGGCGTCGATGACGGCGATATCAGGCTGGCCATCACTGTTGAGGTCGCCCACGACCAGGTCGGTAAATCGCACTTTTTCGAGCTTCGACTCGTACGCGGCGATGGTCTTCAGCCGGGGATCGCTCCGCCCCGCATAGAGAACGCCGAACTTCCCCGAGCCGAACAACAGGAGGTCGTCACGGCCGTCGCCGTTGAGGTCGGCGACGCAGGTCGAGCGGTAGGGAAAGGAGCCGATCTCGACTTCTCTCCACGGGCGATAAACCATTCCCTCTTTACGGAGCACGCGAAGCTTTTTGACTCCCTGATCGACGAGGACGATTTCGCGACCGGGCTCGCCGTCGAGGTCGATGGTCGCGGCGCCGACGATTTTGGCGTCGGCCTCGGAAGCATTATACTGGTCGAGCACCTGCCACTGGTTCTTTTCGCCGACCGCCACGTTGCGGGCGAATTTCTCCTGAGCGACGAGGATCACCGGCTGGTCAAGCTGCCCCACGAAGAGCCCGCCGGCAGACACGTTCCCCAGCCCGAAACCCCCCTCGGCCGCCGAGACTTCCGTCGGCACGCCCTGGGCGTTCGAGAGCAGCACGAGGGGGGGCCGATCGGTGCCCGCGAAGATTAGAAAATCGGGCCGGCCGTCGCGATTGGCGTCCACGGCCGTCAGCCGCTCGGGGCTGCTCTTGGGCGCCACCGGAATCGAGTCGTGGTCGCCGAACTTGAAGGTCCGCCACTCGCCGGCGGCGGAGTGAGTCAGCGCCTGCAGCGTGTATTTGGTCGCCGAGCCGCTGCGGTCTTTGCCTACGAAGACGATTTCCACTTGTCCGTCGCCGTTCAGATCGACCAGGTCGAAGACGGCCGGCTCTTTGTCGAGCGGGATTCCGCGCGGGAAGGTCAGTCGCCCGTTCTCCATTTTGCTGATGCCGATCGTCTTCTCGCGTGAGCTGAGAACGACGACGTCGATCTTCGAATCTCCGTCGACGTCGCCGACGCGAACCTGCTCGCCCCCCATCAGACCGGGGAACATGTTCCCCAGGTCCAGACCGGTCGCCTTATGCTGCAGAAAGACGATCATCTGTGCCGATTCCGGATCGGTCACGACGACGTCGATCAACCCGTCGCCGTCCAGATCGCCGGTCGCCAGATCGCGGTTCTTCCCCCCTCCCTGCTGACCGAACCCGTACTGAATGAGCTGCCCGGCCAGTTCGCCGGGGTGGGCCTCGGCCTGCCGCAACTGGTGAATCTTGACGCGTCCGGTCTGAGCTTCGATCGCCAGAACCTCATGCCCCCGTTTGCCGTCGACGTCGGCGAAGGTCACGCCGCGGTATTTGGGAAGCTCGCAGCGCAACTCGGGTCCCAGGCGCCCATCGGACGTTTGCAGCCGAACGCCAAACGGCCGATCCGGGTCGCTTTTCGAGAGGTAGCACAAGTCATTCCGTCCGTCGCCGTCGACGTCGGCAATCTGGGCGAGCTCCAGGTTTTCGCCCGTGTTCATCAGCCGCGCGGGAGCCGCCAGCTCCCCGCCGGGATTCTGGTACAAAAGATACGTATCATGCTTGCCCAGGACGGCGACATCGTCTTTGCCGTCGCCATCGAGGTCGCCGGCGGCAATATTCCACATGGCCGGTTGGACGTCCGGAAGTCGCACGCGTTTCCGGCTGGCCCAGTCGCCGGCGGGGGACTGATAGACGAAAGTCAACTGGTCGGGGGCCCCAAAATAAACGAGGTCCTTGCGGCCGTCGCCGTTGAAGTCCCCGACCGCCAGCGAGTTCACTTCACGATCGACGGCGATTTTCTTGTGCTCAAACCGCTTGTCGTTTTCGACGGCGTTGATCTTTCCCGAACCTGCGGGCTTGCCCGAAGCTTCGGGCTTGGCGCGCTGCTGCAGAAGATCGAGCCGGCTGTTGCTGTTGTCGATCAGAATCAGATCGATCCGGCCGTCGTTGTTCAGATCGGCGGCCAGCATGTTTGCCGAACGCTGCTGCAGCTTGTACAGCTCCAGCCGCCCGAAGCCGTAGTACTGCGCCAGGTTGTCCTCCGCCTCGGCGGCGGCGGGACGGCACTGTTCGAAACCAACCCCTGCCAGGACGGCGGCCAGTGCAACCGCCGGAATTGCGTATGCGCGTCGAGCTTTCATTCGAAACATTCCCGCTTTCCCGGAACTTCCAAACCCCGCCCCGCGCGGGCCAGCCCAATGGTAAGGTCCTTTTTCGCACGGTACAATGCCGCCGGAGAAAAGCCATGACGATCATCCTGCAAAGCCCGGCGTTCAAACAGAATCATCTCATCCCGCGGAAATACACCGGCGACGGCGCCGACGTCTCACCCGAACTGTCGTGGTCGGGAATTCCCCCCGCGGCCCGGGAGCTGGCCCTCATCGTCGACGACCCCGACGCGCCGACTCCCGAGCCATGGGTGCATTGGGTCCTTTACAAGATTCCGCCGAACACCCCGGACCTCGCCGAACATGTTGTTCCGGCATTGCGCGTCCCCCAGCCCGCCGGGGCGCTGCAGGGGCAGAATTCGTGGCCGAAAGGAATCGGGTACCGCGGCCCGGCGCCGCCCAAGGGGCATGGACTGCACCACTATCACTTCCGCCTCTACGCCCTCGATACGCCGCTTGACCTCAAGCCGGGCGCCGAGAAACAGGAGTTGCTCGCGGCAATGAAAGGACACATTCTCGCCCAAGGGGAGCTGGTCGGGACCTATCAGCGATGAGCACCGCCGAATCGTCCAGACCGGTCCGCTGGGGAATTCTCGGGACGGCCCGGATTGCATCGAAAGTCGGCCGCGCCATTTACGACGCCCGGGGGGCCCGACTGGTCGCCGTGGCCAGCCGCGAGCTGCCCCGTGCCAGGGCCTGGATCGACCAGCATACGGTAGGTCACGCAGCGGCGGATGAGAAACTGGCCTTCCTTTCAGCCGGCGACGCGGTCGCCGCCTACGGGAGCTACCTCGAGCTGTTGCGTCAACCCGACATCGACGCGGTTTATCTTCCGCTCCCTCCGTCGCTGCACTGCGAGTGGACGTGCTGCGCCGCCCAGCACGGCAAACATGTCCTCTGCGAAAAGCCGCTGGCCCTGAATTTTGCCGAGGCGGAACGGATGCGCGATGCCTGCCAGTCCGCCGACCGCCAGTTGATGGATGGCGTGATGTGGGTCCACCACGAGCGGACGGCGGCGATGCAGAAGGTGCTGTCGTCGGGCGATCTGGGACGGCTGCGACGAGTCACCTCGGGGTTCTCGTTCAACGCCAGCGATTTCCGCCCCGACAACATCCGCTTTCAGCGGGAACTGGGGGGCGGCGCGCTCGGCGACCTCGGCTGGTACTGCGTTCGGGCGACGTTGTGGGCCTTGGACGATCTCCCCGAAAAAGTTTTTGCGACGGCGCGCTACGAGCGGGACGTCGACATGAACGTCTCGGCAACCCTCTGGTTCCGCGGGGAACGGATGGCGTCGTTCGACTGCGGCTTCGACACGACGTGGCGTAAATGGTTCGAGATCGCCGGGACCGAAGGTTCGCTCGTCTGCGACGATTTCGTCAATCCGTGGGACGTTTCAAAAGCCCGGTTCTGGACGCACAATAGCCAGGGAAAAGCCACTCAGCACGATTTCGCCGGCTGCATCCAGGAAGTGCGGATGATCGAAAGGTTCTGTGAGATCGTCCGTTCCGGCGCCACCGATTCGGCCTGGCCTGTGGCCTCCATCGCCACGCAGCGCGTTTGCGATGCCCTCGCCCGCTCGGCGCGCAGCGGCCGGGTTGTGGAGTTGGGCTGATGGTGACGGTGTCCCGAGGTGCTCTCGGATTTGGGTGAAGTGGTCTGCAACGGCAAGCGCTGTCAGGTTCTTCGTCACTTCCATATTCCCTTGCTCCGTCACTCCCCTACTCGCCGTCCGCATTCTTCGAACCGTGCCCTTCACCCGCTCCCATCCGCCGGCTCACGCCCCCTGCTCGCCCGACGGGCACGTCGCCAGATCCACATAATCCGGCCGATCGCCGCTCATGGCATGGCGGAAACTGCGCAGCACCCGCCCGTCATGTACGAGAAACACGCCCGGCATCTGCCGCACGTCGGCGGAAGGAATGCCGGGGAGATTCCCGGAGAGCAGACTCTTCAGCCCCTCCCGCCAAACACCGGGACCGGTCACCTGTGCGAGACTTCCGCGCGGCAGTTGAAATGCCCGATACAGTGCCTGCCCGGGATCGCTGATGCGCGGGACATCGTCAAGGCCATAGCGCGCAAAAAGCTTCGCCGCCTCGACGTCGGATTGCAAATGCACCAAGGCGATCTGGGCGCCGGCGGCCGAAATCGCTTGCCGTTTTTCAGATACATCGGCCAGTGCCTGCCGGCAAAATGGACAACCGGAATGCCGCAGGAAGACCACGAGCACAGGCGCCCGCCGCGACAACTCGTCGAGACTCTCTCCTTTCTGAGTTTTCGCGCCGGTGAGCACTTCAGGAGCCATTTCGAGTTCAGTTCTGATCATGTCCGCGACCTTAACACGACAGAGCACTGTACCGGCTCCAGCCTGCCGGGCGGAACCTGCACGACCAGAGAGCGCGAAGTGAATCCAACGAACAGGTACCGATCTCGCGGCTCTTTGTTGCGGTAACAGGGTTGTGCTTGGCCTGACGAACCGGGCAACCGGCGTTTCGGTCGGCTCAGCAGCGCACGACGTCTCGCCCGGCAGGCGGGGCCTGCCGGGACGCCTCCACTTTACTGCTGCCGACCTCCCAATTCCATTTAGAGCGTCAACAGCCGCTTCGCGTTCTCGCGGTAGATCTTCGCCTGCACGTCGTCGGGGAGCTTCAGCGAGTCGAGCAGCTCGAACTGGGGGACTTCCTGGCCACCCATGAGAAAATCGGTGCCGAACACGAGCTGGCCGGCATGGCGAATGATGAATTCGCGGCCGAATTTCGGGTCGCGGGTAATCGCCTTTTCGCCCCCCGGTTCCGAAAGATCGCCGTAGAGTTTGGGATACTTTTCCATCAATCGGTCGAGCGCCCCGCCCGGCGTCGTGGGCTTGGGGATTTCGGGATACCGCCCGAAATCGGCGAACGTCGCGTCACCGGAGATCGACGCCCAGAATCCTGCCGCGTGGCCGATCAGGGGAAGGTCTGGGAATGTCTTCAGCACATTTTCCAGCCGCGGCAGTCCCGGTGTGTCGATGCCGCGGAGGTCATCCAGGTGAAACAGGATCGGCAGCGACAATTTGTCGCACGCTTCATAGACCATCATCATCTGCGGGTGGTCGAAGGGGAGCCCCACCTTGTGCTCACCGAAGCCGCGGGCCCCGGCCTGTTTGTAACGGTCGAGAATCTCGATCATCCCGCGGACGCCGGCCACGTGCCCGTAGCGGCTCGGGTTGGTCGTCGAGACGCGGGCGTCGAGGCAGCAGAAGGCGATCAGCCGGTCGGGGTGCGCCTTCGCCGCCGCCAGGGCCGCCTCGCTCGTCTGCAGATAGGGCGTCGATTCCGGCGAAACCAGCGGCAGCACGCAGGCCTTTTCGATGCCGTGCCTGTCCATCATCCGCACCAGCTCATCCGCCGTCAGCTCCTTGCCGTAGTAGAACGTTCCGACATGCGTGTGCATGTCGATGTACTTGTTCTTCGGAGCGGTTTTCTGATCACTGCGTGCCGGAATCGCGGTTGCCAGCGTCAGCGCACCGGCGGCAAGAGCACCGTGATGAAACTGCCGGCGGGAAATGTGTTGTTCTGACATCGATTCCTCTGCATCCTCTGCGATCTCTGCGGTTCAGAAAAGCGAACTACGGACGACTCCGACTCGGGCGACAAGCAGGGCTAGAAGGAAATGAACCGCGGATGGCGCGGATACGCGCGGATGTGAATTCATCGCGTCCGTTCTTATCCGCGCATATCCGCGTCATCTGCGGTTGATTCCATACGTCCTTGACCTCTTCGACCGTTTC
The DNA here is from genome assembly GCA_050257335.1 of Deltaproteobacteria bacterium. Classification (GTDB taxonomy): domain Bacteria; phylum Planctomycetota; class Planctomycetia; order Planctomycetales; family Planctomycetaceae; genus JACQFH01. Next base: position 8,180 of record JBLMWR010000872.1, read on the forward strand.
GACCTTTTTGACCACTTCGACCGCACCAGGGGGCTTACGCCGCCCCGCTCGCCGCGCAAGCGTTGAGGGGGCCCTCAGCGGCGCTGGTAGAGGTACTCAAGGAGGTCGGCGAATTCCTGGTCGGTCATGGTTTTTTCGAGCCCCTGCGGCATGATCGAAACGTTAGACGGAGCGATTTCTTCGATCTCCTTGCGGGCCAGGCGGATTTCGGCGAGCTGGCTGGTGCGCAGGTAAATGGCGTCGGTCGTTTCGGCGACGATCATTCCGCTGGCGGTTTTTCCGTCGCGAGTGACAATCGAGTAGGATCGAAACTCGGGGACGATCGTCGAGCTGGGAAAGACGACCGCTTCCAGCAGCGCCCGCGGGTCGCGGAACCGTCCCACCAGCGACAGGTCGGGCCCGACGGCGCCCCCTTTCGCATCAATCCGGTGACAGCCGTAGCAGCCCACCTTTTGCGAAAAGAAAACCTCGCGCCCCCGTTCGGGATTCCCCTGAGTCTGCAAGGTGCGGCTCACCAGCTCGGTCAGATAGACTTCCTGTTCGCGTTCTCGCTCGGCAAGCCGGGTGACGAGGGGGCGGGCGGCCTCTTGCACCTCGGCGGGAAAGCGTTTCACCAGGGCATGGACCTCATCGGGGCTGAGCGCCCCCGCCCCCGGCGACTTGAGCAGAGCCCGAAATAGAGCGTTTCCGACTTCCGCGTCAGCAGACTCCGAAAACGCGGAGACCAGAAGGGGCAAAGTCAGCGGCCCGGCCTCGGCCACGGTTGCAGCAAGTTGCACGAGCTGCTCGTTCTGCGGACGGAATGACCCCAGGGCCCGCGCCGCAGCCACGCGCACCAGCGGATCGATTCTCTCGGACAGTTGCGTCGTCAGCAGGTCGTACGAACTCGCATCGAGCTTGCGCTGCCGCGGGCCGAGGCATTCGAGGGCCGCGATTCGGAGCTCGACCGGCGCATCGCTCCGGGCGGCCAGTCTGGAAAGTGCTCCATCGAATTGATTCAGGTTCCGGGCCCGCACGACCGCCACCGCCTCGCGCGCCAGCGCCCCATTGTCCGCCGCGAGATTCCCAGCGAGCGCGTTCTGCCATTTCGCAGGAAGCTGATCCACCCGCGCCCGGGAAATGACCCGAAGCAGCAGCCGGCGATTCTCAAGCGGAGTCGCCGGATCGGCCAGTGCCGTCGCCACCTGATTCTGGATCCCTTCGTTGCCGGAAAGCGCCAGGAGGGCGCCCGTGAGCGCCTGCCGCTGCGATGTCTCGAGGTCGGAAGTCACCAGCCATTTGCTCACGAGTCTGCGGATTTCGTCCGACCAGCCTTCGTGCCGGCTGATGACCGCCAGCGCCGCCTGCTGCAAGTCGGGGTCGTCGGTATCGAGCAGCGGCACCGCGAGATCGCGACTCAAATTGCCGTCGTCCATCTGATCGAGGGCCGTCAGTCCGGCGCGGCGCACGAGCGGGCTGGGATCGCTCAGCGCGGCGAGCGTGGCGTCGCGGTTGCCGATTTCAATCAGGGCATACACGATGGCGTGTTCGAGGACGCGGTCGACGCCCCCTTTGCGGAGGCTGTCGAGCAACGCCGGGACCGCATCGGGCTTTCCGATCCGGCCCAGGGCGGCGGCCGCGCGTCGCCGCAGGGCCGGTTCGTCGTTGACCACCATGGCTGCCAGCGCCGATGACGCTTCGGCGTCGCGCTCCAGGCCGACGCAATGAGCGGCAACCATGCGAACCGAGGCGTCTTTGTCGCCCAGCCCATCGCGAATCAACGTCCGCGCCTCAGGGGTTCGAATGCGGCACAGCGTCCACAGCACGTTGCGGCGGCGGAGCACGCCATCGGCGGGATTGTCGCCGGATGACGCCCTGCTGTTCTGTGCATGGGCCAGGGCTTTCACCGCCGTATCCCCGCGACGGGCAAGCTCGGCGATGACGCGATCGCGGAACAACACCCGCGGGTCGTCCAGCCATTCGACGAGGTTTTCGGGTGGCAGTTTGCGGAATCTGTACTTTCGTCCCCACGGATCGTCCCCACGGGGCGCTCCTTCGCGGCGGATGCGATAGATGGAACCCAGCACTTCCGGCTTGGCGATCTTCGCGGTCGGACAGCCGTAATTGAACCATGCCCCCATGTCGACCGCCAGCAGGCTGCCGTCGGCATCTTCGAGCACGTCGCTGAGCCGCAGGTCATAATTCGAGGAAACGACGAAGTCCTTGTGGGTGCAGGCGAACGTCGCCCCGCTCGGCGTGAGCACGTGATGCTGCAGGCGATGAACGTTGAACTGCGTTGTGACCAGCGAATTCTGGTACTCCGGTCCGAAATGATTCGACCGGATCGCCACCAGCCCGCACAGGGCCGCCGGAAGGGCCGCGCTGAAGCTCGTGATGGGCGCCAGCGGGCGGCCGGTCATCTTGAACTCGGCCATGCACGGCTGATCGTCGCGCGGATAAACTCCCCCTTCGACGTAATGCAGCAGCGCATCGCCGGTCCCCTGGTCCATCGTGCCAACCATTTCCCCTGTTTCCGTGAAGACCAGCTCGACCGGGTTGTCGAAGCCGCCCCCGCAGATGCGTTCGATCCCCGAGCCGTCGAGCCGGCAGCGCCAGATGCGGGCGGCCAGCCCCTGCAGGTGCTCTCCCTCGCGAGTGGTGATGTCATAACCGTGCCGTCCGTCAGTCCAGTACAGCCAGCCGTCCGGTCCCAGAAAGGGTCCGTGAATGTCGCAACCGTTGCCGTTGAAGTTGAAGCGGGTGATGAGTTCCTGGCGGCGGTCGGCCTTCCCGTCGCCGTCGGTGTCTTCGAGCTTCCAGATGCTGGGATGCGAGGCGACGTAGACGGCGCCGTCGTGCCACAGCACCCCCTGCGGAAAGACCAGCCCGTCGGCGAACGTCGTCCCTTTGTCGAACGTCCCGTCGTGATCGGCGTCTTCGAGGAGCGTGATCTTGCCGAGGTTGAGCTTGACCAGTTCGGTGCCAGGCAAGTTTTTTCCGGTACCTTCGGCGACGTACAGCCTCCCGGCGTCGTCGAAGCAGGCGAACAGGGGGTAGCGAATGAGGGGCGCGCCGGCGACTTTTTCGATCGTCATGCCGGCAGGCAGGCGGAATGATTTCACGTCGTCTTTTGCGCGCGGAGCCGGATCGGCTCCCGTGATCGACGCCGGAGCCAGCCAGACCAGGCCGGTCACGATTGCCAGACAGAACCTCGATGCCGACATGAGCCTCTCCCGCAACTGTATCCCGCAGCATGGGCTTCCAGGCCCGTGCGCAAGATCGCGCACGGGCCTGGAAGCCCATGCTGCGTTACGCCGGGCGCCACTTCGTCCCCGCAAAGTACGCCGGGCGCCGGCGTGAGTCAAGCAGCCGATTACATCTTCGACAGGTAGAAATCGCCCCGATGCGTCCCAGCGATTTTCCCGGTCGTCCCGCCCTGACGAACCGGAGATTGGCGTTTCGTGGCGCAATCGCTACGATGCTTGTGGCTCAACCTGGAACCCGGGAGAATGGCGATGATCCGGCCGAGGCATTGGCTGTTTGTCACTCTGGCGGCGCTTTACTCGTTACCCTCTTTGCGTGCCGACGACTGGCCCCAGTGGCTGGGGCCGAAGCGCGATTCGGTGTGGCGCGAGACGGGAATTCTCGAGACGTTTCCCGCCGCGGGGCCGAAGGTGCTGTGGCGGCAGAAGATCGCCGGGGGATACGCCGGCCCGGCGGTCGCCGACGGAAGAGTCTTTGTGGCCGATTTTCTTACCGACACCGACACCCGTGCCGCCAGCGCTCCGGATAAACGTCCCGCCATCGAGGGGCAGGAGCGGATTCTCTGTTTCGACGCGAAATCGGGCGAGCCGCTCTGGACGCACACCGACAAATGTACCTACGGCATTTCTTACCCCGCCGGTCCGCGGTGCACGCCGACCGTGCATCAGGGCAAAGTCTACTCGCTCGGCGCCGAGGGGAATCTCTTCTGCCTCGACGCGGCCCGGGGAAACGTCCTGTGGTCGAAAGATTTCAAGCGCGACTATAAAGCCAAGACGCCGATCTGGGGCTTTTGCGGACATCCTCTCGTGGACGGCCGAAAGCTGATCTGCGTCGTCGGAGGCGAGGACGGCGTCGTCTATGCGTTCGACAAGGACACGGGCAAGGAGATCTGGCATGCCCTTTCGGCCCGCGAACCGGGGTATTCGCCGCCCACGATCATCGAAGCCGGCGGCACGCGGCAGCTTCTCATCTGGCATGTCGAGTCGCTCAACAGCCTCGATCCCGAGACGGGAAAGCCGTACTGGTCGGTGCCGCTCGAACCAAGCTTCGGGATGTCGATCATGGCCCCGCGGCAGTCGGGGGACGTGCTGTTTGCCGGCGGGATCGGGGGCAAAAGCGTGCTCCTGAAGCTGGCGGCGGATCGCCCGGCGGCTACGGAATTGTGGCGCGGCAGCATGAAAACCGGCGCCTCGCCAGTCAATTCGACGCCGTTCCTCGAAAACGGCTTCATGTATGCCGTCGACCAGCCCGGGGCGCTTTTGGGAGTGAACCTTGAGAACGGCGCGCGGGTGTGGCAGACGTACCGGCCGGTGGCGGGAGTCGATGAATCGCGGCCCGTCAATTCGGGGACGGCATTCCTCGTGAAAAACGGGAACCGGTTCTTTTTAGCCAGTGAGACCGGACACCTGATCATCGCCCGGCTCAGCCCCAGGGGCTACGAAGAAATCAGCCGCTGGAAGATGCTGGAACCGACGGGAGTGGCAATCGGGCGCCCCGACAGAGTCTTGTGGAGTCATCCCGCCTTCGCCAACAAGTGTGTTTACGCCCGCAACGACCAGGAGCTGATCTGCGTCTCGCTCGCGGCGACGTCCCCATAATGTCGTCACGTCGGTCCTCCGGGATGGTGGCTGTGCGCTGATCGCCCTGGCGGCGCGTGAACAACCGAGACCACGGATTGACGGCGCAAGTAATTCAGCAGCCCATCCCGGCTTTGGCGCGGAACGCAGTCCGAGACAAAGGAATGCCTGAATTTTCCCATATCGGCGGAATTATCCTCTGCGGCGGAAAAAGCGCGCGCATGGGGCGGTCGAAGGCGTGGCTCACCTTTGGTCCCGAGGTGATGCTGCAGCGGGTTGTGCGGCTTCTGTCCGAAGTCGTTTCGCCGATTGTCGTCGTCGCCGCGCAGGGGCAGGATGTCCCCGAACTCCCCGCCGGCGTGGAGATCGCCCGCGACGAGCACGAGGGGCTGGGGCCGCTGGCCGGTTTGGCGGTCGGGGTGGCGGCGCTTGCAGGCCGGGTGGAAGCGGCTTATGCCTCGTCGTGCGACGTGCCCCTCCTCAGGCCCGCCTTTGTCGCCCGCGTGATTGCCGCCCTGGAAGATTACGATCTGGCCATTCCGCGCGACGGGGAATACCATCATCCCCTGGCGGCGGTTTATCGCACCCGGCTCGTCCCCACGATTCGCGAGCTTATTGCCGCACGGCGGCTTCGCCCGTTCTTTCTGCTCGAACGAGCGCGAGCCCGCGAGATCGACGTTGCCGAACTTCGCCACGTCGATCCCGCATTGTCCTCGCTGCGAAACATCAACACCCCCGAAGAGTATGCGGCCGCGCTCAAAGAGGCGGGCTTTCCCGCGCCATGAGCCGGAATGGACGCGGTTGCGACCGGTATTGTTCCAGGCGCACACGTAACGTAGAATTCGGCGGTGCGCTGCGGTGGGAAGGCCGCGCCGCGCCATCTGTCGAAAGCCATGCCTGGTTCGTATTTCGATCGGCCTGTTGGAGCATTGATTCATGTCTGTGAAGTTGCGCGCTACGATGAAACTTCTCGCCGCGGTGGTCCTGCTGTTCGCCAACCTGTCTACCGGTCTGGCGGCCGAACATACGAAGGATTCGCTCGAGACCGTTAAAGAACGGCTGAAAAACAAATCGGCGATTCTGGTCGACGTCCGCGAGCAGAAGGAATGGGATGC
>JBLMWR010000873.1:0-2512 GCA_050257335.1 Deltaproteobacteria bacterium
CTTTGGACAACTCGCATCGAGGTAACGCTTTCGCGCGTCAATTGCGCTTCACCCGACCCCCCCTGGCCCCCCCTTGCGAAGGGGGCGAGACGGTTAGTGGCCGGCGGAGGCGAATGGGTTATCTTCCAGCGGATTTTCGGGTGACGTCTCTCGGGTGAACCGCCGGACGACATAGAAGAACACGGGCGTCAGGAAGATGCCGAAGAGGGTGACGCCGAGCATTCCGGCGAAGACGGCCGTTCCCAGGGTGCGGCGCATCTCGGCGCCGGCCCCTTCGCTGATGACGAGGGGCACGACGCCGAGAATGAAGGCGAACGAGGTCATGATGATCGGCCGCAGGCGGAGCTGGCAGGCTTCGAGAGTCGCCTGGGTGAGATCGGCGCCCGCCTCGCGGCGGGCCTTGGCGAACTCCACGATGAGGATGGCGTTCTTGCAGGCCAGTCCCACCAGCACGACAAAGCCCACCTGCGTGAAAATGTTGACGTCGAGATGCGCGACGAGCACGCCGGCGATCGAACACAACAGGCACATGGGGACCACGAGAATCACCGCCAGGGGGAGGGACCAGCTTTCGTACTGCGCGGCCAGCACCAGAAAGACGAGCACCACCGCCAGCAGGAACACGAGCATGGCAGTATTTCCGGTCTGGAGCTGCAGCAGGGCCAGCTCGGTCCACTCGTGGCGCATCGACCGGGCGAGCTTCTGTTGCGTGATGTCCTCCGTCAGTTGGATGGCCTGCCCCGAGCTGACGCCGGGGGCCGCAGTCACATTGATTGCCGCGGCCGGGTACATATTGTAGCGCATGATCAGCACCGGGCCGCTCGTGTCTGCGATGCTGGCGAGCGTCCCGAGCGGCACCATCTTTCCCCGGTCGCTGCGAATCTGAAGCTGCTTTAGGTCCTCGATCTGCCGGCGGAAGCTGGCGTCCGCCTGAACGTTGACCTGCCACGTGCGGCCGAAGCGGTTGAAGTCGTTGACGTACAGCGAGCCCAGGTTGACCTGCAGGACATTGAACAACTCGCCGAGCGACACGCCCATTGCCTTGGCCGCGATGCGGTCGATGTTCAGGTACAGCCAGGGGGTGTTGGCGCGGCAGCTCGTGAAGGTGCTCCGAAGTTCGGGGGCGTTTCGACCGTCGGCAACGATCGCGTCGGCGACCTGCTGCAGCGACTTCGGACCGGTGTCGCCGCGGTCCTCGACCACGATTTTGAAGCCCCCCGCGGTCCCGAGGCCGTCCAGGGGAGGCGCCCCGAAGACGTTGATCAGCGCCTCCTGAATTTCCTTCTGCAAAACCGTTTCCAGCCGGCGGCCGATCGCGTCGGCCGACAGGTCGTGCGCTCTGCGCCTGGGAAACTCATCGAGCATGACGTACGTCGCACCGAAGTTGGGCGCGTTGGCGTTGAGCAGAATCGACTGGCCGGCGACGGCCACGGTGTGCCTGACCCCCGGCGTCTTGCGGGCGATCTCTTCGATGCGCCGCATCACGTCGCTGGTCCGCTGCACCGAGGCCGAATCGGGGAGCTGCACGTTGACCAGCAGATAGCCCTTGTCCTGCGCGGGAATGAACCCCTTGGGGGCCCGATCGAAGCCGAGCCAGGTGAGGGCCAGGAGGCCCCCGTAGACGAAGATCACGGCGACGCTGACGCGGAGCAGCCCCGCCACCGCGCGCGTGTAACCCGCCGTCGCCCGGTTGAAGCCGGCATTGAACCCGCGGAAAAGGGTCCGCAGAACCAGGTTGAGCGGCCGGCCCGCGATCCAACAGGCGAGCGCCGTCGCCGCCGCCGCGACCGCTGGAACAATCCACGCGGGCGCTCCTCCCAGAAAGTCCAGCGCTCCGGCGGGGAGCCGCTCTCTTCCCGCGACGAGCCACGGTGACACGAATTCCCATCCCAGCCAGAGGCCGATCAGCGGAAAGGCGAAGCCGGGAAGCGGCAGCGCGGTCACTTTGTCCTGCGGCCGCAGCAGAAGGGCCGTGAGCGCCGGGCTGAGCGTCAGCGAGTTGAACGCCGAGATCACGGTCGAGACGGCGATCGTCAGCGCGAACTGCCGGAAGAACTGCCCGGTGATGCCGGAAATGAATGCGCACGGCACGAACACGGCGCTCAGCACCAGGCCGATGGCAATGACCGGGCCGGCCACCTGCGACATGGCCAGCATCGTGGCCAGCTTCGGGGTCTGGCCCTCCTCGATGTGGTGCTCGACCGCCTCGACCACGACGATGGCGTCGTCCACCACGATGCCGATCGCCAGCACCAGTCCGAACAGGGTGAGGTTGTTGAGGCTGAAGCCCATCATGGCCATGACGGCGAATGTGCCGATGACGGCGACCGGGACGGCGACCAGCGGAATGATCGCCGACCGCCAGTTCTGCAGGAACAGCAGCACCACCACGGCCACCAGAATCACCGCGTCGCGGAGCGTCTTGAAGACCTCGCTGATCGACTGGTTGATGAAGGGGGTCGTGTCGTAAACGATGGCGTAATCGATGCCGTCGGGGAAGCGCTTCTTCATT
>JBLMWR010000874.1:0-5485 GCA_050257335.1 Deltaproteobacteria bacterium
GCCCCATCGCCGAACCCGGCGGCTGCCTCATTCCCTTGCCGCGCGCTCCGGTGGCCCCCATTTCCCCCATGCCCGGCATCATCTTCTTCATGATATCGCTCATGAGGCCGCTGGCTTCCGGATTGTTCTGCGCCCGGCTGCGGATCCGGTTCGCGTCTTTCTGAATTCTCGAGAACCCGCCCCCCCCTTCGATGGCTTCGTCCGTATCCCCCGCCTCTTTGAGCGCCTCGGACGCGGCCGTGGTGGCCGCCAGTTCCATCTCCCGCTCTTCTTCGGACAAGCAGGGAATTCGCGAATGAACGACCAGGTTGGGATCCCAGTCGCCGTCGAGACGCCGGGGAAGCGGGGAGGTGAGTTCGACGTGCGTGTATTTGGGAAGGACGAGGTCGGCATCGAAATCGGAGGCTTCTCCCAGCACCGCAATCGATTCTCCGGTCTTGACCTCCTTCCACGGGCCCGACCACGGATCGGGCCCCGGAACGGCGCGCTGTCTTTCCAGCCGGAAGGCCCGGTAGTTCAGGCGGTCCCGCACCTCGGAGAGCGAGCCTGCGTGCAGCGCCGTCTTCAACGCCTGCTGCTGGCGACGGACCTCGATCACCCCCAGCACGGCCACGACCCGCCGGCCGCTCGCTTTTTCGTTCGCCGCACTGCTGAATCCGCCCGCCCCCTCCATCGCGCCGAACGGCCTGGCGCCAGCCATCAGCGGATCCTCCGCCCCCTTGCTGTCTTTGCCCTTCTTGGACCCGGCCTTTTCGGGTTTGGCCGGCTTCGACTTGGCGTCTTCCTCTGTGGCATCGGGCTTCTCCTGGGGAACTTCCACCCCCATCGGAAATTGCATGTAGTGCACTTCCACACTGGCGAGCGGCAGCCATTCGACCTCTTCGGCAGGCTGTTGCCGGGGGTACAGCTTCGGCGAAGGATCGACCAGCCATTCATATTCGGCCGGGTCAAGCCGCTCAATGACCTTCGGCAGTTCGTTCTCGGCGAGGAGATAAGGGAACTCTTTCTGACGCTCCTCCGTCCACTTGTTGTTTTTCAGTCGTTCGGCAACGTCTTCGGCCTTTTTCTCCATGTCGCGCGGCTCGCCGGTGTATTCCGCCGCCCAACTGGTCAGAAAGAGACAGATGACTACCACCATCAGTCCGGCAACCCCGATGCCGATCTTTTCGCCGTGGTTCAGGGCAAGTTGTTTGTAATCGAGGGTCTTGATTTTGGACATGAGATCTTTCATCGTCGTCTCCATGGCGAATGCGCCACTACGTGCCGCGCTATTCAACAATCGTGTTCGGGCCGCTGTGCGCCGTGGGCGCGGGCCCGCTGGGGTTCAATTGGTTCCTTTGGGTTCGCCGGCCGCCGACTTTCCCTCCGGCTGGGGCTTCGCCTCCGATTCGTCCTTTTTGCCTGAGTCGGTGGAGGGCCGATCGGCCGGTTCGTCAGCGGACTCGCCGTCAGCGGACTTCGATTCCATTTCTTCTTCGGCGTCTCGGGACGCGTCTCCGACCGCCGGGGAGGCTGCGGCAGTGTCTTCTTGTGCCGGTGCGGCCGCTACGGGAGCGGCGGCCGGTGCCGATTGCGGTTGCGATCCTGGCGCTGCGGCCGGAGGTTCCTTCGGCTGGTTGAAGATGTAGATCACTCCCACGATGGCCACCCTGGCCAGATTCGGATCGTCGAGCGGTGAAGGCCTGTTCGCGGAGGACGTTTCACCAACTTCGAAATCTTCGGAGTCGCGGCCCGCGGCCGGCTTTGGCCTACCGCCAAGACCAGGGGGAGCCCCCAGTCCTTCGGGCGCGGCAGCACGCGCGGCGCCTTTCCTGGGAGCCATCATTTTCATCATGTCCGGGCCGCCCATTGGCCCGCCGCCGAATCGGCCGCCGGGCGGTCCCCCGGCCATTCCCATGCCCCCCAGCCCGCCGCCACCGTCATCTCTCACCAGATCTTCGTCCTGCGTATCGGCCACATGAACGCGCAGGATATTGATCGGCCACCCCGGACAATTGGACAATTCGACCAGCAGATCGGGAACGCGCCGATGGTCCATCACCACCTCCAGCGAGAACCCGCGTGTCTTCCATTCCTTTTTCTTGTCCTCGCAGTAGCGGTTTATATTCGCACCGCCTCCACGGCCGGACCTTCCACTCGTGCCCATGCCCGACGACAGTCCCTGAATTCCCTCAGACATCATGCTCATAGCCCCACCGCTGGGTATCTTCGACGCCGCGCCCCCGCCCGACGCCGCAGAGCCCGGCTTGGCGTCACTCTTCGTGTCCGAGGCGGGACGTTCGGGCCCCAGTTCTTCGTCGAGATTGATCTTCACGTCCTGCCCGCCGCCGACGCCGCCGACGCCGCCGACGCCGCCAGCATCGGCGCCCCCCGCCATGCTTATGCCGGGAACCGATTTCATCATCATCATCTCCTGGCCGCCAGACTTAAGCCCTGCGTTTGATCCGCCGCTTGCAGCCTTGACGCCTCCAGTGCCACCCGAGCCGCCCGCGGCACTCCCCTTAGGGCCCCCGCCGCGGAGCAGCAGCTCGACGATTTCGCGGACGGGCGCGTCATAGACTGAAGGAGCCTGGTCGTTGACCCGCGCGATCGCGCTGAGCAGGGCGGTATACAGCCAGATGTCCTCCTGGGCGGCTTCGATCTCGGCCCGCGACGGAGCCTGGAACTTCCAGCCTTCCTGCAGGGCAGGGAGCAGTTCTTCAGGAAACACGACGAGTCCGTTCTGCCCGTCTTCGTCAACCGGCTTGACGATCTTGCGGATCCTTTCGATCTCGCTGACGTATCCCGTGCGGCTGTAAATGTCCTGATGCATCGTATCGATCTTCGCCGGATCGTCCGGCATGTTGGCCGGCCAGACGTGGAACGGAGCCTGCAGTTCGTACAGCGCGCCCCAGGCAAGGTCCTTCTGTTTCTCCTGTTCGCGGTTGATGACCTCCACCGACTTTGCCCAGTCATCGTTGGGATCGTTCTGCGTCGCCGTCAGCGAGCTGTCGAGGCTGCTGAGCTTCTTGGCCCGCTCGGAGGCGTCAGCCATCATCCCGGAACGGGACATGGCCCACCCCACGAGCGGTAGAATCAGCGCTATGCCCAGAAGAATCCAGAACTGGTATTTCAGAACCTGTTTGAGTTGATCCATAAGTCTACCTGTGTCCGTGTTCCGTTATGTAGGATCGTGTCCAATCGAAGAGGAGAAGTTCCAAATCACCGAAATCTGAGTCTGCTGGTGAAAAACGTCAATTGGACTTCGCGGGCGCTGCTGGCGTGGCGGGCGCCCCCGCGGGAGTCCCGCCAGGAGGGGTCGCCGGGGCCGGAGTTGCGGCGCTCGGTGCAGGGGATTTGGGCGCCGGAGAAGCGGGCGTTGCCGGTGAAGACGATGCGGCCGCCGGTGTCTTGGCAGGAGTTGCGGCCTGTCCGGCCTGCGGCGCAGCGGCCGCCTGCTTCTTCAAAAGCGGATCATCCGCCTCGCGCTTCTCCGGGGGGACCTCCTGCCAGGCAAATTGAATGATGAATTCCGTCATGGGAATCTTGCGGGGAGCGTCCACGGCTGCGTCGTCGGCTTTAGCCGGCTTGGGTTTGGTGCGCGCCCGCATTCCCGGGTATCGTCGGATCGGAGCCTTTGCTGCCGCGGGAGCAGCGTCCTCCTCGCCGGCTCCCGGCCCCCCCTTGCTATAGAGAACCTTCGTATCTCCCAGCCGCTCGGCGATCGTCGCATATCGAATTCCCATTTGCCGCACCGGCACCATGACTCCGGTATAGGCGAACTTCGAAGGGTCGAACTGCGGCACCGCCCACTGCTGCAACTGGTGCAGGAACGTGTTCTTGACGTACGTGATGCTCTGCCGGCTCACATCGTTGGGTTCGTCGTGGAAATGCCGGCCGCGCAACGTGAAGACGTACCCCGCCCCCTTGGGCGGCTCCTTCCTGTCGTCCTCGCTAAGATATCCCTTCGCGAAATCGGTGAGGCTTTTGTACCACTCGTCGAGGTTGTCGTATTTCTTCGAGGTAATGCTCATGATGCGGATGCGATTCTGCAGCGTGGGGTCATCCTCGTCTGCCTCGATCGGGTCCTGGGGGCGGGGGAGGCACTCGTTGATCGCCTTGTACACTTCCAGCCACGCCGTGCGCTCGGATCCGGCGACCATCAGAGATTGAAGGTCTTTGCGATAATCCTCGTTCTTCTTCTTGGCCGCGTCGTACGCCGTCTTCATGGCGGTCTTCTTGTTGACCACGTCGTTGGCCTTGCTCTCCGCGGCGCCGAACCGCTCGGTGCTGACCGTCGACAGTACATGGGCGTAGCCGATCGTCGACAGGGTCAGCCCGATCAGCAGAATGGCGGCGGTGGCAACGGCCCAGGGCTTCTTGCGGCGGATCAGCCGCGCAGTGGTGATCTCGGGCGGAAGCAGGGACGTATGCACGCGGGTGATCTTCAGCCCCTGCAGCGCCAGCCCGTACGGGACGGCGAACGAGAGCAGGTTTTCCTGGAAGAGGGGAGCATTGAGGACCGAATCCCCGGCGAGCGCCAGGAACGAATCGACGCGCTCGACGTCCATCTGCAGGTTCTGCTGCAGGAACTTCTGCAAACCCGCCAGCTTGAATCCGTTCCCGACCCCCACGATGCGCCCGATCTTGGCGTCACGGTTGACGCTCGAAAAGAACCCGATCGAGCGCTGGATTTCGGCGACGTAGTCGTTGAAGACCGGGCGCAGCGCCTGGAACACGGCCTTCGGATCGGGGGCCTTGGTGGCGTTGCACTTCAGATGCTCGGCCTTGGCGAAGGTCAGCTTCATTTCCTTCGTCAGGGCCCGCGTGAAGTGATTCCCCCCCAGGGGAACGTTGCGATTCCAGATCTTGCGGCCGTTCGACACCAGAAGCGTCGTGTTGTCGGCCCCCATATCGAGCAGCAGCGTGTAATCTTCCTGCTCGGGAGGGGCGCCCGGGCCCGGAACGTACCCGAACTGATCGTGACACAGATAGTTGTACAGGGCCAGGGGGGCGATCTGGATGAGATCGACCTCAACTTTCCGCTCCAGGAACGGCGCCAGATGCTGCTGCACCTGGTCGCGCTTCATGGCGAAGAGGCCCACTTCGGCATCGAGCATGAACCCGCTTTCTTCGACTCCCCCCCCGAGCGGCTGGTAGTCCCAGATCACTTCCTCGAGGGCGAACGGAATCTGCTGCCGGGCTTCGTATTTGACGATCTCCCCCACCTTGCTCGCCTCGACGGGGGGCAATTGTATGAACCGCGCCAGCGCCGTCTGGCCGGGGACGCCGATCGCCACGCCATCCCCCTGCAGCGAATTGCGCGACAGAAACGTGTCGAGCGCCAGGCCAATCAGCTCTTCGGGGTTGGCGTCGGGCTGACTGAGGATCTTGGGATGCGGAACGTAATCGAAGGCGGTGGCGAGGACCTGTTTGGCCGCCTCGGCATAGACCAGCCGCACGGCCTTCAGTCCTGCCAGGCCGATGTCAATTCCCCAAACGCCTC
>JBLMWR010000875.1:0-7508 GCA_050257335.1 Deltaproteobacteria bacterium
CGCCCGGTACCTTGGTGTCAGCCGTGCCAGAGTGACGCAAGTGCTGAGTCGTCTCAAAAGTCGGTAGACGGCCGGAAACAAAGAAACGGGGAATTGGCCCGATAAACTCGGGGTGCTTCCCCGGTAGCCGCAGGCTGCCGACAGATCGAGGGTCAGGCTGCTCGACAGCGGGGCGGCGCTCTGACGACTCCGGTTGCCGGCCAATTTTCGCAGTATCACGTCACCTGAACTCAGATGTTCGCCAGCTCGCCGAAGTATTCGTGATCCTCGTTATAGCCCCCTTCGCCCAGGTAGATTGACCGCACGCTTGCGACGAATTCGATCGCCTGGATCCATTTGACCATCTTGAACCCGAGTTGATTCTCGACGCGCAGCCGCAGCGGCGCGCCGTGCAGATGGGTGAGCGGCGAGTCATTCATCTCCCAGGCGAGCAATGTTTGCGGATGCATGGCGTCTTCGAGCGAGAGGCTGTCGTAGAACTGTCCTCCTTCCGCTCCCTCACCGAACGAAAAAAAAACGACGGCCCGCGCTGCGGGCTTCGGTTGCGCTCGACGAATGAGCTCGGCCATTGGCCATCCGCTCCAGGCAGCGATCCCCGACCAACCCTGGATGCAGTGGTGCAGCGTGATTTGAGTCTGCTTTCCCATCGACTGCAGGTCATCCCGCGACAGTTCCACGGGTTGGTCGACGAGACCATAAACCTTGAGTCGGTGATCTCTGAAATCGTGCTCTGCGAGTTCCAGCCACTCGGCACAGAAGTCGGTACCTTGCCGTTGGCCCACAGGAACGGCGAGATGTCTTCTCGACGGAACTCGGCCCGCGGGATCGCGCCATGGAACAGCGCCTTCATGACCGGCCTTACGATCGCTTTGGCGGCGTGCTGGACGAACCGCGGTCGTCGCCAGGCGAGCCAGTTGCACAGTGCATTCACGGCGACGATCACGCCGATCCCCATCAGTCCCAGGTAGACTCCCGCCGGGCCGGTCTCGTCGGTCCCCGTCACGATATGATTCATGTTCCGGGCGAAACCGGTCAGCGCCACCATCATCACGTGCAGAGAAAGGAAGCCGACAAAGCCGCACGCCACCAGAAAATGAACCGACCGCCCGATCTGGCGGTTGCCCGGCAGCCGCGGATACCATTTGAAGCGGGCAGTAAAACCCGGCGACATCGACGGCCCGGTCACGATTGCCAGGGGGGCCAGCACAAACACGACGGCAAAATACGACAACTGCTGGAGCGCGTTGTAGCGGTAAAAGCCGTTCGGCTCAGGCGGGAGATGGAATGGCGCGTAGTGCACGAAAAGCGACCATGCCTCGGGGATGATCCGCCAGGAGGTCGGCACCAGCCTGCGCCATTGACCTGTACCGAATAGCAGTACGATAAACACCACGCCATTCGCGACCCAGAACAGCACGCTGAGGAAATGCCAGTGCCGGGCCATGCCGATCGTGTGCCGGTAGCCGGGAAGTCCGATCCACGGGGAAAGGTGGCGCGCGTCGTCCTTGGCGGTCCACAGGCGGTCGCGAAGGACGTCGATCGGCGTGAGCGTGAGCCATTCAGTGCCCGGCGTGCAGTGGACATTCCAGTACAGCCGGGGGTGATCCATGAGAATCTGCAAACCACTGCGAACGAGCACGATCAGCAGCAGAAAGTTGACGTAGTGCGTAATCCGCAGCCAGGCGGGAAAGCCGCAGGGTTCTACCGCGAGTTCCGCCAACAGCGAGGGGTCAACCGGAACGGCGGGGAGCCCCGCGATGGCCCGCTGGATCCAGGCCGCTGCGAGCGGGATAACGAACGGCAAGCCAAGGAACAACAGCGTTTTGAAGCGGATTCGCATGGTTATCGTGATGGCCCTTCAAGGAGCCGGTGCAGGACCAGCGCGGCGTTGTGTTCCTGGTCCCGGGCACCGTCCACGAGAGTGACGGTCCCTTCGCGGCCTTTTTGCTTGAGAAATTCGATCGCCTGGGGCAGGGCGTTCGCCATCGAACCATGTCCGAACGATCGCAACAGCCGCCGATCGCGCGTCATTCGCACGTACCGTGCGGCCCAGACAGTGCACATGCCAGTGTCGACGGTGAAGATGGCATCGCTGGCGGCCAGTTCGTCGATGACTGCGGTCAGGAACTCGGGGTGTATCGGGCATTGACCGGAAACCCCTCGACCGCGGGACTGCAATTGCTGCTGCGACGGTTCGTTGAGACATGGTCGCTCCACGAGTCGTTCAAGTCGGCCGGCGGTCCGTGCATTCGTCACCACGGCCAGATTTCCTTCCCGGCGATCACCCTGGTGACATGACCGTCAGGGCATTCGATTCTCAGATCTCCAGTTGGTGCACGACTGCTTCGCGTGCACAATGCGGCGAATGGATTACGTCGCCCAGGGTGGATGGGCCGTGTCGACCGGCCACGTGTCGAGTTTGCTAAGCGCCATCTTGCGGGTTTCTTCCGCCAGCCATCCCCACAACGTCGCGCGACCCGGAAAAATGCTCAAAAGATTCACCACGTGCGGAGCGTATCGGGCATGGTCAACTACCGTCGGCCAGAGCGGGCCTCCCGGCGCAAGCTGATCAACCCGCATCGCCTGCACCGTCGTGCCGGCCCAGGCCCGCGTGGTGTTGGCGTCAATTGCCAATCGAGGGAAGAATTCGTGGATCTTCTTCCGCAGCAAATCGATCTCTGCCGAGATTGGCTGATCGTCGGCGCTGCTCACCTGCATCCAGCGCGCTGTTCCAAACACCGACGTCTGAGGGTGAGGGATGTGGTTAAGTCCGTCAGCATCTGGAATGCAGAAAGGCAAATACCCGATTTCTGGCTGCATGGCAAGCAGATGCGTTTTCAGCAGGACCGGTTCAACCTCGTGCTGGCTCCCGGCGTTCGGCTCGAGAAACTCGGAACACAGGTGAAAACCCCAGGCTCCGCCTGCAAGTACGACCATCTGGACTGCAATCTCCTCACCGGAGGCCGTAACCACCGCCTCAATCTTGTCGCCATGGCGGACCAACTTCTGAACCGGGGTGCTGGTCCGAAGGTCGGTACCGGCCTCTTGAGCCGTGGCGGCAAGCCGCGCCAGCAGCACGTCAAATCGAACGGACCGGTCGGGCAGCTCGAAGGCGCACTGAATGCGGCTTCGATCGAGATCGGGCAGTGCCAGGGCAACCTGTTCTACTGACACTTCGTGGAACAAAACCCCCGCTGTCGTCCAGGCTCGTTTCCAAGGATCGACGGGTGTGTCCGGACGAGAGAACAAGAACGTCATCAGACTGGTATGCGGTTCGAGACAATCCGGGCAGAACTTCAGCGTCTGATGGCGCGATGCATCGCATAAGCGCGCGAACTCCGGTGCCTGCTGCGCATAGAGGGCACCCGACCGCAGCCACCCCTGATTACGCGTCGAGGCCGCACCGCCGAGCTCAGATGCCTCAAGCAACGTAACGGGCAGCCCCGCCTGTGCGAGCCGAACGGCGGCAGCGAGCCCGGCAATTCCACCGCCGACAACCACGATCCGGCGACTCTTTCCGTGCCGCGCGTTCATTGCTCGCCCCTGAAATTATGAACCGGGTCACTCGTGCCACGGTAAGTTCAACACTCCAACGATGTTGGCAATGACTTCAACTCCAGCCACTGCGTCGCGGGCAGCCTCCTGACTTCAGTTTTTCTATGCGGTCACCAGTTCGTTGTCAAAATCGACAGGCCGTTCTTACAGCAAAGTAATTCTTGCAATGCAGGACATGTTTGAAAAGCTTCACGTAGAATGGTGGGGCTGTCGCGGCCGGCTCGGCAGCGGCACTTGATGACCGCGTGAAGTGGAGGCTCGGAGTTCGATGGTTCCCGCTGGCTTGTTCGAATTCCACGGTACCACTTCCTTGGCGCGCCAGGTCGCGATGTCGACCTTGGCACGCAAGTACGTTATGGCCGTAACGGGCTTGGGATTGACGTCGTTCGTGCTGGTCCATCTCGCCGGCAACCTGTTCATCTTCTTCGGCTGCGACGCACTGAATTCGTATGCCTCCGGCCTGGAGGAACACTTCGTCCTGCTGTGGCTGGCGCGGATCGCTTTGCTGATCGCCTTTGCCGCACATGTCGCGGTCGGAGTTCATTTAACGCGCCGCAATCGCGCCGCCCGACCCGTGCCGTATTTTTTGCTGAAGCCGGCACAATCCACTTGGGCCGGCCAGAACATGCTCCCTCCCCGTACAGAACTCTCTCCGTAAAAAACTCTCTCGGAACTCTCTGATTCTGCTCGATGGATCGGCAAACTGCGGATCCTCGCGGCGGATTGGGAAGCAGGCGACCGATGCGGATTTCCGAGCTGTTAGATGGCTAGCGATCGACCGGCAATCTCGGCCTGCCCCCCTCCGTTGCACCGTCGCCGGTTGGCGGAACCTCTTTCCGAACGCGCGAGACTGGATTTTCAGCGGCCAATCTGGAGAATGGCGGCCTCTCCCCGCGGCGCTGCGCTGTACCAAAACCTCATCCACCCCTGAAATACCGATAAATCGCAGGATACACGGATGTCCCGAATTTTCCACCCTCTCCTCTATATTATTGGTCTCGGCAACGAAGCAGGAACTGATCCGCCGGATCCACTACCTGAAGTCCGAGAACCAGGTCCTGAGGAATAGGCTCCCCAAGACGATCCGGACCACCCCCGAGGAACGACGGCAACTGGTCAAAGCCGCTCAGGGAATCTCGAAGGCGACCCTCCGGGAACTGGTGAGCATCGTCTTCCCAGCGACGCTCCTGCGGTGGATCAATGCCGACAATAAACCGAAATCGAAGAAGAAGCCGTCCTCCCGTAAGCCTGGGAGGCCCCGGACGGCCGAAGACATCCGCGCCCTGATCGTCCGGATCGCCACCGAAACCGGGTGGGGCTATAGCCGGGTCCGGGGAGAGCTCCGGAAGCTGGGTTACCGTTTCAACCGGCAGACAGCGAGGAACGTCCTGGTGGAACAGGGGATCGACCCTGGGCTGAAGCGCGGCCACGGAACCTGGGATGAGTTCCTGAAGATTCACTGGCATACGCTCTGGCAATGTGACTTCTTCTCGAAACGGGTCTGGACCTGGAGAGGACCGATCGACCTGTACCTGCTGGTGTTTCTGCACATCGGCAGCCGGAAGGCCTGGGTCTCATCAGCTACGGCGCGCCCGGATTCTGCCTGGGTGGCGCAACAGGCCCGAACCTTCTGCATGGATCTGCCGGACGGAGATCGGCAGCAGGCCTTGGTGGTCCATGACCGGGACACCAAGTTTACGGAACAGTTCCGAGACATCTTGAAGGCCGAAGGACTGCGGCCAAAGAAATTAGCGGTGGCGGCGCCGAATACGAACGCCTTCGTGGAGCGCTTCGGCCAGACGATCCAACAGGAGTGTCTGGACCATTTTGTCGTCGTGGGCGAGACGCATTTGAATTACATCGTTCGGGAGTTTCTGCGCTATTATCACGAACTGCGGCCACATCAAGGGCTGGGCAACGTGATGCTCACGCGTGCGACGACGAACGATCCGCCGACGGAGACTGTCGCCAACAACACTGGCGGCGACATCGTCTGCGACGAGTGGCTTGGCGGACTGCTCAAGAGCTATCGGCGCGCGGCGTAGAGCCGGATCTCCTGCTCTCGCCTACGGGACCGCGCGCCCACCAGATGGGTCGGGACGGCGGGACAAGCCGTGGACCGGCGCCGCGCCTGTCGAATCCGCTCGTCAACCGCGGATGAAGAACCATTCGTGACCGCGGTGGATTCGCGTTGCCAGAAACGACTTGCGCTGTTCTTGGTTTTTGTACAGGGCGGCCCCGGGCGCATTGCCGGCAAAGTTCTCCATCGTCGCCTCGCTCGGTTCCTGGTATCCAACGAATCCCGCTCGATCCTATCCCGACATTGCGCGACCACATACCGGATATTTCGTGTCTTAACGATTTGTAATCCGCTACGCATTGCCCGGTTTCATGGAGAACGCTACACATAGAGTCGTCCTTACCGATTCCGGCGGGTCAGGGACGGATCGACAGCATGACTCTCTGGCAGCAGCCCTGACCGCGCTGGAATGGGCGCGACATCGCGTCCTCCCTCGATTGCCCACCTGGAGGTGCTCGTGGACGTGGGAATGATCGGACTGGGAGCCATGGGGCGGAATTTCGTCCTGAACATGGCCGAGCACGGCTTCGGCGTTGTCGGCTTCGACAGAGACGCGGCCCAGGTTGCAGCCTTGCGCGCGGAGGCCGGGGGCCGCCCGATCCGCACTTCCGACGCGCTGGCCGATTTGGTGCGCGATCTACCCCGTCCGCGCGTGCTGTTCCTGCTCGTTCCCGCCGGAGCACCTGTGGATGCCGTTCTTCGCGAGCTGCTGCCATTGCTTTCCCAAGGTGATTTGATCATCGACGGCGGCAATTCGCATTTTCACGACACCGACATCCGCCTGAAAGCCCTCAGCGAGCGGCGCATCGAGTACCTGGGCGTCGGCGTTTCCGGCGGCTCCGAGGGAGCCCGACATGGTCCAAGCCTGATGCCCGGCGGATCGCGTGACGCCTACGAACGCGTGCGGCCATTGTTCGAAGCGGTGGCGGCCCGCGTGAACGGCGAGCCGTGCGTCGCCTGGTGCGGCCCCGGTTCGGCCGGGCACTATGTCAAAATGGTCCATAACGGTATTGAGTATGGGTTGATGCAACTGATCGCCGAGGCGTACGATTTTTCGCATCGCGGTCTGGGGATGACCAATGACGAGTTGCATGACGTGTTCGACGGCTGGAACCAGACCGAGCTCAAATCGTTTCTCATCGAAATCACCGCCCGCATTTTCGAACAGCCGGACCCGGCCACGGGCAGCCGGCTCATCGATGTGATTCTCGACGAAGCCCGGCAGAAAGGAACCGGGATGTGGACGTCGCAGGAGGCGATGGCGCTGCAAGTGCCTGTCCCGACGATCGACATGGCGGTGGCCATGCGCGACCTGTCGGTGCTCAAAGCGGAACGCGAGGCGGCCTCAAAGCTGCTCGGCACGTCGCCGCGGCAGCACGACGGCAAACACGAGGTCGGCCCCCGCGAGCTGAGAAATGCGCTCTTTGCCGCGACCATCATGACGTATGCCCAAGGCATGGCGCTGCTGCGGCGGGGCTCCACTGTGCACGGATATTCACTGAATCTTTCCGAAATCGCCCGCATCTGGCGCGGTGGATGCATCATCCGTGCGGCCGTTCTCGACCAGATCCGGGCTACGTTCGAGGCGACCTCCGAGTTGACGAACCTGCTGCTCGACCCCGGCCTGTTCGCGGAAATTCAGCACCGGCAATCAGACCTGCGGCTGGTCGTTCGCAAGGCTGCCGAGCAGGCCATTCCGGTTCCCGGCCTGATGGCATCGCTCGCTTATTGGGATTCGTATTGCAGCGTGTCGCTCCCCGCGAACCTCATTCAGGCCCAGCGCGACTACTTCGGCGCCCACACGTACGAAAGAATCGACGCCAAAGGCACCTTCCACACTGTCTGGCACAATGAGGGGTGACCGCGGCCCGTG
>JBLMWR010000876.1:0-3393 GCA_050257335.1 Deltaproteobacteria bacterium
CCTGCCCAATGGATTCGCGGATCGCGGCCAGCTCCGCGGTTGCCGCCGCGGATGCCTCGTTGATCTCGGCCAGGCGCCCCTGGGCTTCTCCCTCGTATTGAGTCTTCAGTCCCCAGGCCAGCCCGCCGCAGGTGATCCCCAGCATGACGTAGATGGCGCCGGCGATGCCGCTGGTCGCCACGCCGGCCACCATCCCCCACCCAGCCAGAATCACCCCCATGAAAGCGAAGACGCCGAGGACGACGTAGACCCAGCGGGGAAGCGCGAGCTGCGGAGCAATCCGTTCGCGGTGCTCCTGGATTCCCGCCAGCCTCTGCAGCAGCTCCGCTTCCTTGAACTTGAGCGTCGCCTGCTGATGGAGCCCGGCGACGCGCGCGCGGGCTTCCGCGAGCGCGGCGTCGATCGAGCGACCGTCGAGATCGTGCAGGCCCTCGGCGAGAGACTCTTTCAGGTCGCGGCAGGCCTCGGCGATCCGCCGGTATTGCCGGCGGATGGCGTCCCGCCGCCGCTGGGCCGCCAGAAACGACTCGGCTGTCCCCGACAGCCGGCGTTGTCCCGCGGCAGACACGTCGGCCCGCTCGATTTGCGGCGCGGACCAGCCCGGCCCGAGCGGCTCGCAGGCCGCAGCAAATTCGCGCTCGCGCTCCCCGGCGCGGAGTTGCGCCTCGTGTCGGCGGCGGTTCAGCCCCTCCAGCCAGTCGCGTTGTTCGACAAATCCGCGCACGGTCGGGGCATGGGCCCGCCACGCCGCGTCTTCGGCGGGATGCAGCCGCTCCTCGCGCAGCTGGCGGACTTCGGCCAGCAGCCGATCGCGGTTCTCGGCCGCCGCCGCAATTTCGTTTTCCAGCCGCTCCAGCCGCTCCAGGCCCCGCTCGGGGAATTCGGCAATCTCGGGCAGCGTTTCGAGCTCGCGGCGGCAATCGCGGATCCGATCCCACGGTCCCCAGGCGCGCTCCAGAAACTCGTGTCCGCGGAGCTGCTCGGCGATTCCCGCATGCCGCTTTCGCAGGTCGGCGATTTCGCATTCCAACTGGTCGCGGCGCACTGACCACTCGGTGTGCCTGGCGTGCAGGTGCCCCAGCTCAGACAGCCGGGCCGTCAACTGGTCGTGCCGCTCGAAGAGCCGGACCAGTTCTCCCTCTTTCTGCAGCGGGTCGATGAGCCGGGCGCGGCGCTCGTCGACGCGGCGGGCGGCTTCCAGAATCCGTGCGCCGGTGGGGCCCAGCGACAGCCCGAACACGTGCCGCGCCAGGTCATCCCCGGACAGCGAGTTGAGCTCCATCAATTCGCGCAGGCCCACGGCGAAGATCCGCTCGAAGACCTGTGCGTCGATCCCCTGGAGGTAGCCGGCGAGCACGTCGGCGGCGGGGCGGGCGGCGTCGTCGGCGACGATGCAGGCGTCGGCGGCCGAATCCGCGGCGGCGGCGCGGTGAATCCGGTGGCTGCCGGACTCGTCCTCGATCAGCAGCGAGCCGGCGGCGGGGCGCCGTTCGCCGCCCCCCCCGGCGGTCTGCTCTCCGTTCCGCGAGAGACCAAACAGCACGCCCCCGATGAACTCCCGGAGCGTCGTCTTCCCCGCCTCGTTCGGGCCGTAAATGACGCTCAGCCCCTGCGCACGCAGCGGCAACGTCAGGTTCCGCCACACGCCGTGGCAGTCGATCTGGATTTCGGTCAGTTTCATGACGACAGTTCCTCCGGGGATGCAAACCAGTGCATCGCCATTCTCTGCGCATCGAGCGCGACTTCCCCGGCATCAAGCTCGGCCAGCACGGTCTCGAGCCTTACGTTCCAGGGACCGCGGTGCAGATCCGAAGCGGCCAGGCACTCGTGCAGCGCCGCGTCGGACCGGGCGAACCGCTCCGCCAGACGGGCGACGTATTCTGCCGCCAGCTCGTCCTGCCCCGCAATCGGCAGCGCCGCCCCGGCCGGCAGATGCACCCGCAGGGCGTGGGTGTGAACATGAATGCCCGGGACGGGGTCGAGCCCGGTCAGGTCGGCGAGCAGGTCGTCGCGAAAGCCGGGTTTCGAGAGGATTTCGAGCAGCTCCCCCTCGCCCGAGACGTCCCACCCGACCAGCCACACTTTTTCGCACGGCTCCCGCGGGGTCTGCTCGAGCAGCGACGCCATTTCCTGCAGCAGATCGTCACGGCTCATGCCCGCGGCGACGGCGAGCGCGAACCGCTCCCAGCGAACGGGCGCCGCCGGGATGAATGTCTCCCGCAGCTCTCTGCCGGCGTCGATGACGACGAGGGTGCAGCCGCGCGAGCCGGTTTCGTCGTCGCGAATTCCCTGCGCGGGCGCGGGGTCGCCCGGGAGCAGAATGGTTCGGGAGTTTCCTGTGGGATCCGGGAGCAGAACCTGCCAGCCGCAGAGGGTCGATTGTGGTTGTTCTTCCACGGTAATCGTCGCCAGCAGTTTTCCATCGAGCGAGACCGAAACGCTGTCTTCGAAGCCGTCTCCCAGGCGATGGGCGTTCGGCGGAAACCGCAAACCCGCGGGCCAGCTCGACCACAGGTCGGGGCTGCGGGCATATAGAATGACCGCCATGTCGCGCTCCGCCAGTCGCTGGATTCCGCGGACGAGGGCCGCCGGACCGCGCAGGCTGTGGTCATCTGGATGGAAGCTGTCGCCGGAGATCAGAAGACAGTGGGCGTCATGCACAAGGCAGGCGTCGATGATGTGGTCGAAGGCGACGAGCGTGGCGTCTTCGGCGATCTTTCGAACTTCGGGAGCCGGCGCCCCCGCTCCGGACAACCGGGTGCCGTGCAATTGATGATCGAGGAGGAGACGTGACGCGAGAACGCAGCGAAGGGAATCCATTCGTCGTGTTGGCTCCATAACGGGGGTATCATCCCTGGACCCGTACGGGGGAGTGTACCTGCAAGAGGGACTTGCGCAAACCCCGAAATCGTCCCAAAATGACAGAATTAATCATGTCCGCAGGCATCCGTTGCGCGCGCCCGGGGGCAGAGTCTGATGCACGAGGTCGAACCGGTGCCGATTCACGTTTTCAGATTCTACCACTTGGAGCACGTTTGAAAGAGCATCTCGGGCGGGTCGCGAACAAGTCGGGTGCATCCGTTAATTCGGGACCGTTCGAGGAACGACCAGGGACTTAGCAGACGGGTTCGTGCGCCTGGCAATCCGCACCGCAAGACGGCATTCACAAACGGCCGACGCAATTGTCTCTCGCAGATGCTCGCGCCGAGCGCCAGCGCTATTTCGCTTCAACGCACGATGCGTTCGTACGCTGCTTTTGGAAAGTGGCCAGAATTGACGAGCAAGCCGAGCTTGAATCCGGCAGCCTTCAAATAATTATGGACTTGAGCCCGGTGCTCGTCGGTCAATTCCGAGACCGCCTTAATTTCGAAACAGGCGCCCATGATCGCATAG
>JBLMWR010000877.1:0-2529 GCA_050257335.1 Deltaproteobacteria bacterium
CCACTGGTACCGGAGGCTTCCAAGGGGCGACGGGGATTGTTGAGCCACACATCCACGCCCTGTACGAGGTGACGGCCCACGTTGATGTCGTAGTTTTCGACAAAGACGAAGCGGTCGGAGAATTTCGAATCGCGGGTCAGGCGGGCAATCTGCTGGAGAATGCGCTTGGCGGGCTCATCGTGGGGATGGGCCTTGCCGGCAAAGATGAACTGGACGGGCCGCTTGGGATCATTGACCATCGACGCCAGGCGCTCCATGTCCGACAAAACGAGGTCGGCGCGCTTGTAGGTCGCGAAACGGCGGGCAAAGCCGATGGTGAGCGCGTCCTGACTCAACACGCCCCGCAGCTTCTCTACGACTTCTTCGGGTTCGTCGCGGCGCGTGGCCTGGCGCACGGCGCGACGGCGAACAAAGTCGATGAGGCGCGACTTGAGATTCAAGTGCGTTTCCCACAATTCGCCATCATCGACGTCGTCGATGCCCTCCCAGATTTTGGCTTCGCTGCTGCGCAGATGCCATCCCGTGCCGAGATGCCGGTCATAGAGCCGGAACATCTGGGGCGCGAGCCACGAGGGCACGTGCACACCATTGGTGACGTGACCGATGGGGACGGAGTCTTCGTGCTTGCCGGGCGAGAGGCCGGTCCACATGGCGCGGGAAACTTCTCCGTGCAGCGAAGAAACCGCATTGGCGCGGCGCGACAAGCGCAGCCCCAGGACGGTCATGCAGAAGGACTCGTCGCTGTTGTTGGGATTTTCGCGGCCGAGCGCCATGAAACTCTCCCGGCTCAGGCCCAGATTCTCGCGTAATGGCCCCAGGTGCTCTTCGATCAATTCGGCGTCGAATCGATCGTGTCCGGCCGGTACTGGTGTATGGGTGGTGAAGACAACTTCGCGGGCCACGCGGGGCACGGCTTTTTCGAAGGTGATGCCTTCTTCCTCCATGCGCTGGCGAATCGCTTCCAGCACTACGAAGCCGCTGTGGCCCTCGTTGAGGTGGAGCACGCCCGGGGTGATGCCGAGCTGTTTCAACGCGCGCAGGCCGCCGACTCCGAGGAGAAGCTCCTGGTGGACGCGCACCCGGCCGTCGCCGCCGTAGAGACGCGAGGTCAGTTCACGATCCTCGGGAGCATTGCCCTCGACATCGGAGTCGAGCAGATACAAATTGCAGCGGCCAACGCGCACGCGCCAGACCTTGGCGCGGATCGATCCGTGGCGGGTGTCGACCTGCACGACGACGGGCTGGCCGTTCTTCCCGATGGCAGGTTCCATGGCCAGCTGGTTGACATCCGTTTCCAGATACTCTTCGTGCTGCCAGCCGTCGCGATCCAGCCGTTGGCGGAAATATCCCTGGCCGTAGAAGAGGCCGATTCCCACCAGGGGAATATCGAGATCGGAGGCGCTCTTGATGTGATCGCCCGCCAGTACTCCCAGCCCGCCGGAATAGACCGGCAGGGATTCGTGGAGACCGAACTCGGCGGAGAAGTAGGCGACCGGGCGGGTGCGGAGAATGCCGGCGTGCCTTGCGCCCCAGGTCTTCTCGGCTTCCTCATACTCACAAAGGCGGCGGTACGCGTAGTTGATGCGGCTGTCGAGGACCAGCTCGGCGGCGCGGGCCTCCAGCCGGCGCAGGGGAAATTCCGCCAGGAGCGACACCGGATTGTGGTTCAGCTGGCTCCAGCGCACCGGGTCGAGATCGAGGAACAGATTGGCGGCATCGTGATCCCAGCTCCACCACAGGTTGCGAGCGAGGGCCCACAAACGTTCCTGGGCGGGAGCAATGAAGCGGTCGAGCGTGCGCGCCTCACTGACCACGGGCGCCACCTGGCCGGCCGCTTCGGCCAGCATGTGAATGTCATGTTCCGGAAAGATTCTGGGCTCGACGGTCTGCACCACCAGCACGCCCTGCAGCACACCGCGATCGATCAGGGGCACACCGAGAAAGGACTGATAGGCGTCTTCGCCGGCCTCGCGGAAATACTTGAAGCGAGGATGATTCTTGACCTGCTCGACCGCCACGGGACGCACCTGCTCGGCGACCAGGCCGGCCAGGCCTTCGTGCAGCGCCATGCGCAGGTTGCCGATAGCCTCCCTGCGCAGGCCAAGCGTGGCTGCCAGTACGAGGGTGGAGCGGTCCGGCTCCAGCAGATAGGCGGAACACACATCCGTGGCAAAGCGCTTGGCGATGAGAGCGACAACGTTGGCAAGCGTTTCCGCCGGCTTGCCGCCTTCGGCGGCAAGATTACTGATTTCTTCCAATGTGAGAACGTGGCTGGCGTTGCGTGTTTCTTCGCCCGGTACGATATCCTCGACAGCGTCCTTAGGTTGATCCAAAACGGGTACGGCCCTCCCTGAACACGGACTTCTTCTTGCGCGGTGGTTTCCTGCGCGATGGCAAATGCAAGGGCCAGCAAAAACACTGCCCCACGCCCCACAGCTTCTATTCTAAGGTCTGCAAGGCAAATGGTGTCCTTTGTGATTTGCATGGCTCCAATAGTTTTTTTCGTTGGTGGGGATGAATTCTGATAAC
>JBLMWR010000878.1:0-2764 GCA_050257335.1 Deltaproteobacteria bacterium
GGCCGGGGCACTTTCGCGAAGTCTTCGCCAGACGCGGACACGACCGCGGCGCGACCGGTGTTGACCTGCCGGGCGTTGTGAGAGAGAATCGGGCGACGATCGGGCGATGCCTGATCTTTCCAATCCCGCCGGTTCTTCAACGTCCGAGGCCCTCATGCTGCGTCGCCTGCTTCCCGTCTGCATGTCTCTGGCACTGTGGGGCTGTAACGCCTCCACGCCGCCCGCAGGCGACAGCGCCGCGCCGGCCGCCGGCGCCTCGTCCCGCGAAGTCGCGCACAGCGCGCCGCAGCCCGCCGAATCAGGTTCGGCGGACAAACGTGATGACGCAAGCGCTCTTCCTCCCGCCGGAGAACGCGGCAAAGTCGCGACGCCCGACGCGACGACTCGCGAGGGCGGCGACCAGAAAACTCCGGGGCCGGATGCCGCGCCGAAAGAGCCGGCAGCCGCGTCGGTCGAAGCCGCCATGACGAAGCTCCGGCGCGCGCGGACCCCCAAGGCGCGGCAGCGCGCCGCCGCGGATCTGGAGAAAGCGCTCGCCGGGGAACCCGACAACGTCGACGGGTTGCTGATGATGGTCAGAGCGGCGCAGTTGCTGATCGAGGACGCCGATGACGAGGATGAACCGACCGAAGCGCTGCACCACAAGGCGGTGGTTTTCCTGAACAAGGCGCTAAAGGCCGAACCCGAACTGCTGAACCTGCGGGGTTTCAAGCCGTTCGCCGCCGAAGTCTACTATGAAGATGCCTGCGCCCTGGCCCGCGAAAAGAAACCCTCCGAATCGCTGGCGCTGCTCGGTAAAGCGGTCGAGTTTGGATCTTCGCCGGAGGAGGTGAACGACGAAGAGGACCTGGCCGCGGTCCGCAAGCTCCCCGAATTCGCTCCGTTAATGGCCGAAGCCACCGGGAAGTTCAAGGCCGCCGTCGCGAAGGAGATCGCTCAACTGCTTGCAGAAAACGAGTCGTTCGAATTCCATTTCGATCTCGAGGATATCGCCGGCAATAAACTCTCGAAAGCCGATCTGAAGGGAAAGGTGTTGATCGTCGATTTCTGGGGGACGTGGTGCCCTCCATGCCGCCTCGAAATTCCACACTTCGTGGCGCTCGACAGGGAATATCGCGGACAGGGGTTGCAGATCGTCGGTCTCAACAGCGAACGCGAGGACGACGCCGAAGCCTCGGCGAAGCTGGTTCGCGAGTTTTGCGAGAAGGAAGGGGTCGGCTATCCCTGTGCGCTGGTCAATGACGAGGTCATCGAGCAGGTTCCCGATTTCGAAGGCTTTCCCACGACGCTGTTCGTCGATCGCACGGGAAAGGTGCGGATGAAGGCCACCGGGTATCATAGTCTTCCGTTCCTGCGCGCCGCCGTCGAGGCGCTGCTCAGCGAAAAGGTCGCCGAAGCCGACGCGAAGCCGGCTGAAAAGAAAGGCGAGTGATGACCGTTCCGCAAGATCTTCTGACGCCGCGCGTCATGTTCTTCTGCCGGCTCGCCTTGGCGCTGTGCCTTATGGTCTCTCTCTGGGGCTGCAACGAATCACGGCCGCGCCGGCACGGGGGAGGTGGCGGCGGCCTTTCGCCGGCGGACGAGGTCGCGCAATTGCTCGCCGAGAACGAACCCTTCGAGTTCGACTTCGATCTCGAGGACATCCATGGCAAACGGGTGTCGAAGGCGGATTTCGCCGGCAAGGTGCTGATCGTCGACATCTGGGGGACGTGGTGCCCTCCCTGCCGCGGGGAGATTCCCCACTTCGTGGCCCTCGATCAGGAATATCGCGACAGGGGGCTGCAGATCGTCGGTCTGAACTTCGAGCAGGTGGACAACGCCAAGGTCGCAATGAAGCAGGTCCGGCAGTTTTGTGACGCGGAAGGCGTGCGTTATCCCTGCGCGCTCGCAGGCGAAAGGATCATCCGCCAGGTTCCCGATTTCGAAGGCTTCCCCACGACACTGTTTTTCGATCATACGGGCAAGGTGCGGATGAGGGTCGTGGGCTATCACGAACCCGCGTTTCTGAAGGCGGCGGTTGAGGCCCTGCTCAAAGACATGCCAACCGGCCAGACCGCTCACCCCGCGGAGGGCGAACAGCCGGACGACGCGGGCGAGAAACCGGTTGAAAAGTAGGCGTCAGTCAGGTGCGCTGCGGCAACGGGAGGGTGGCCCGGTCGCGTGCGGGGGCACCGCCGCGATGAGCGGTGGTCCGGCCGGGTCGCGAAGCGACAAGAAGCCGCGCCATCCGCCTTCCCGGGGTGAAACGAGTGCGCTCGCACGAGCGCCTTTTGGAAGCGAGCAGGGGCGACGGTCCCCATGACACAGTTACGGAAGGAGCCGATCTTGCGACCGAACACGGCCACCCGAAAGAGCAGCTCTCACGCGACACGCGGGATCGCGGGATACGCTGGTCGCCGTTCGCTTATTCAGGTCCCGCCGGCAGGAGGAACCTGCTGCGCTGGATTTCCCGATCGGCATTGCTCGAGAACCGCAACGGGGAATGTGCGGAAGATCGCCGACAGCGACAGCGTCGCGTTACCCGATTCGCCGCCGCCTTCCGCCGTTTCTCCGGTCAGCAGGTTGACGAAGCGCGCGCCGGCAAGTTCGCCGGGCAGGACCAACTGCGTTGCATTCCAGATCTCCGGCCCGACCGGCGGATGCCCCGACATACCCACCAGCCCCGCCACCAGCCGCGGGACGACGGCCAGGATGGTCGTGTCGGCCGTTTTCCGGAGGAAGGCGCATAGATGTTCGCAACGGCCGCCGGCGGCCTCCACCGGCA
>JBLMWR010000879.1:0-3288 GCA_050257335.1 Deltaproteobacteria bacterium
CGAACACCATCGCCTGCACGTTGACCGCCGTCCCCCACTCGTGGGGGATGCCGTATGTCCGCCGGTAGACGATCGCCCGGTCGTTCATCCAGCTCCGGAAGACGGCCCCGATCGCCCCCCAGACCTGCTCCAGCGGCTCGGTCGGGAAGTCGTGCCCGGTGCGCTCCTTGATCGCCTTTTTGAATTCGGACACCAGCTCTTTGAGATGGGCCGCGCTCAGCTCCGAATCGTATTTGACCTTCGCCTTCTCTTTCTTGTGATGCAGAATTTCCTCGAAGGGATCGGCGTCTTTCTTGTCCTTCGGCTTCAGATCGAGCACGACGTCGCCGTACATCTGCACGAAGCGGCGATAGCTGTCCCAGGCAAAGCGCTCGTTTCCCGTCTGCTTCGCCAGCGCCTGCACCGTCTGGTCGTTGAGCCCGATATTGAGGACGGTATCCATCATGCCCGGCATCGACTCGCGGGCGCCCGAGCGGCACGAGACGAGCAGGGGATTGGTGGTCGAGCCGAACTTGGCCCCCATCACCTCTTCGACCCCCGCCAGGGCCTTCGTCACCTGGTCCTTCAGTTCCGGCGGATACTGGCGGTCGTGGTCGTAATAATACGTGCAGACTTCGGTGGTGATCGTGAACCCTGCCGGCACCGGCAGACCAATATTGGTCATTTCCGCCAGGTTGGCCCCTTTGCCCCCCAGGAGGGCCTTCATCTCCGACTTGCCGTCGGCCTTCCCCCTGCCGAAGAAATACACGTACTTATTGGCCGCATTCGCCATCTTGATTCCCTCTGGTTGTTACGGCGCGGAACACCTCGCGCCCGCCGTCTTGAAAGAGTTTATATCGACAAGATTTCCCGCCGAGCCTCTTGGCCGCAACCCATTTACTCGACGGGTGTTGCAATCATTTCCCGGGGACCGATCGCGGGCGCCCTCCGGCCAGCCACGCCAAAAACACAGCACGAAAACTATCAGCGCCGCCAGAGACCGTCAAGGCACCGCCGCAGCCCCCATCGTGGGGAAGGTTGCCAAGCTGCCCGCTGGAGTACCGGCTTCAGCCTGTGTGCTCCTCGTACACCCATTTTTACGTGCGACACTCCAGTTCGTGATGAGCCGCTCCGGCAAAACGCCCCCGAATTGCAAAATCTGGAAAAGAAATTCGAAATCTGGAAAATCGTGTACACTGCTCCGCGACTGAATCCTCCGCCTGCCAACAGAACGCCGCCGTCAATCCCAGGTGTCCAGCTCGCCCGGGAACGGAGCCTTGATCCGCAGATTTTCAGGATTCTCCAGTTTCGCTGCTGGCAACCGCCGTCTGGCTCGGTCTTCCGAGATGACCACATTACGAAAGCCCGGCGGCGGCGCGCGGTCACCACCCGCACGGCAGTCTCGACGACGTCACCATCCGTGTGGCGGCGATTCCCGTTTCCAACGCCGGGTTACTGTCCGCAGCGCCGGGACGGGCAGGACAGGAAACCTCCCCCACGGCGCGCCCGGCATTAAAACGGCGCCGGGAGGAGAAAGGCGTGGTGCTCGAAGAGGACGCGTTTGCCGTGTTCGCCGATGAACTGCGTGAAGAAGAGCAGGAACACGTACGCCGTCAGAAGGGGCACCAGCAGCAGCCGAGTCAGCCAGAGCAAGCCGAACCAGGCGCGTTTCTCGCGGGTCACGGCCCGGTGATATGCCCACCCGGTGATCACCTTGACCGGATAAATGCTGACGATAAAGACGATCGTCACCATCCACATGGCGTCGCTGGGAGGAATCGCGATCTTGAAGAGGTACAATGGCAACGCCAGCGCCAGCGTGATCAGCATCGTAATCGTCCAAGAGAAAGGCGCGTTCCTGTAGAGCCGGCGGACGGTCCCCAGCTCGAATATCGCCCCGAACCGGTTCTGGGCGGCGAAATGCGCCTGCAAGAACGGCAACCAGCTCAGGACGACAATCAGCAGGACGCCGCCGAAAAGGGTGACGACAATCGGCCCCCCCTCGGTCTTGCTGGCGGCCGCGAACAGCGCCGTCGGAACCACCAGCCAGATCAGGGCGCCGACGTAGCCTTTGAGTCCCAGCAGGAAATGATGCTTGAGCCGAATCCCGGCGATAAAATCGCGCACCGCCCCGGAGGCCTGGTTCCAGTAGGCCGCCGTCGCAATTCGCCGCCACGCCTCCAACTCGTTTCGGACCGGTGTCAGCCACCACTCCCGGCTCCGGCGAGTCACGAGCGCGTAACCGAGCAGAGGCGGAACGATGATTGGAGCCAGCACGAATGCCAGCGGACGGAAGAACGACCACAAACTTCCCCCCCGCGCCAGCGCCAGACATAAGTGCGCCGTCACCACGACGGCCAGCACGTTCACCAGCAGATGCAGGCCGATATCGGCCCGCGAGCCGGGGTCGATGACTCGGGCGTCGGCGGCCGCATGCGCCAGGAGCCGCAACGGAAAGACCCACGCCCAGATTCCCAGCGCGATTGATCCCAGCCGCGGCGCGAGGTGGATGAGCGGAAACGCGTCGCGCAGCTTTCCGCTGCGCGCCAGCCGCCCCTCGACCTCCAGCAGATAGCCCAGGGCCAGAATGTTGACGATTGGAATCGCGGCGACGATCGCCAGCAGAAGAATCAGGCTGGCGATTCCGAACAGCGAGCGCACGAGCCAGATGGAAAAACCGAACACCGCGCCGACAGCCCGGCGCACGGACCAGCGCGGCCGCGCGGAGGCCGGAGAATCCTCCTGAACGAACTCCGAGATGAGAGCTGCATGCTCCTCCGACGGAGGAGCCGCGTCCTTGACAAGCTCGGTGAGCAGAGTTTCACCTGGAAGGGGCTGAAACGCAGCATGGTCGCCGAACGTGGTAATCGACTTCACGTCGGTCGGTTGCACCGGGAGCTGCAGCGGGGCCGCGCCATAATCGACGACCCCCGGTGCGGGAGTCTCAACCTGCCGCAAATGTTCGAGTTCGGTCGCAGGACGTTCGGCGTCGGGCATGCGCAGCACCATACTCATTCTACCCTGCCGATGCCCCGCACGTTTCGACAAAATTGCCGAAACGGTAACGGCCCGGAGCGGGTACACTATAACGGAACCGATCTTCTGAGATCCGATCGTTTCAAAGATTCAGACTGCGGAGGCGAATGAACGGGCAGATGACGGACCCCGATCTGCAGCCGGAACGAAATGAGAAGGAACACTATTCTGCACTAATCACCACGAATCAGAAGTCTTACTTTCACTTTGACCGCGGGGCAATGCCGAATATGTCCCTCTTTCGACATCTCACGAAGCTGCTGCCGGTCGCCG
>JBLMWR010000880.1:0-3764 GCA_050257335.1 Deltaproteobacteria bacterium
CCGTATGTCGATGAAGACAACCTTTACCAGAGCGCCACGGGTCCTGTTCCATTTCCGCCACCGATCGGAACGACCACTGTGCTCTATCCAGGGAACAACGACGTCTACAGCAAACCGGTGAAAGTCTTCCTTTGCCCTTCCGACCCGAGCGTCGGTTCGGACGGTGTCGTGATGATCGACGGGATTTCGTTCGGCGCACTGTGCTACGCGAGCAATGCCCAGATCTCGGCGCAGAAAAACCCACCCACTCCCCAAGGCAAGACCCGCATCTCCGACATCAGAGACGGCCTTTCAAACACCATCCTCCATGCCGAGAAATATGCCCGCTGCTCGAATACGACGATGGCGCCGCCGTTCCGGGACGGCGGCACTGCGTGGGCGTACTGCACCGCGGTCATATTCCCCTGGCTGGAGCCGCCCATGAATCCACCGGGCAAAGCGTTTCAACCGGGATTTTGCATTTCTGCCCTGGCGGCTCTCGGAGCGCCCGATGCTGTTGGCCCCGGGTCAAAATTCCAGGTTCAGCCCAGTCCTTTTCTGGGTAACTGCGATCCGACCCGGGCGTCGTCGGCACACTCCGGCGGCATACAGGTGGGGTTGGCCGACGGGAGCGTCCGCACTTTGAACGCGAGTATGAGCGGCACGACGTGGTGGGCGGCGGTCACGCCTGCGGGGGGCGAAGTGCCGGGCTCGGATTGGTGAATTGGTCGGCAGGAAGGTTTTTCAAACCGTCCCTAGGGAGAGGACGGTTTGAAAAACCGTCCAACGTGAACGAAAAGCGGCCGGTGAGTCCCAACCGCGAAGAAGGACACTCACCGGCCTTGTGGCCCCGCCCCGGCGCTCGGTCTGCGCGCTGGGAACGCGGCCTCTCTATTGTATCGCAGACCACAAGGAGAGATAAGATGAAACGCCACAGATCTGTAGCTCACCTCACGCTCGCGGCTTTGGCCGTATGGGGACTCGCCAGCGCTGCCGCGGCAGGAGAACAGGTGCCTTTCAATGGCAGCCTGGAGGGGGTTGTGACCCATACGCCGATCGATGCACTGCACGATCAGGTGAATGTGGAAGCCACGGGAAACGCGACCCAACTCGGCGAGTTCACGCTGGACATCCCGCACATCGTGGACCACACGACCGGGACCGCGATCGGGTCCTATGAGTTCACCGCGGCCAACGGCGACACCGTGTTCGCCGTCTTTACCGGGCAAGCCACACCCACGGCGACGCCGGGCGTCCTCTACATCGTGGAAACCGCGATCATTACGGGGGGTACGGGCCGCTTCGCCGGCGCCAGCGGGAGCTTCATCTGCGAGCGCCTGTTCGACAGGATCGCCGGCACGACCGTCGGTTCCTTCGAGGGAACCATTTCCTCCCCCGGTGCCGACAACCCCTGATGCAACAGCGGCCGGTGAGGTCCTGACTGTGTCGTCAGAACCTCATCGGCCAGGCGTTGCGCCGGCCGTCGGCCTGCGCGTCGGGAACGATTTCACCCAGGATCGCAGATTCCCTTGGAGATCTTCGATGACGATTCTCATCTTCGGGACGGTTCTTCCATGGTTGCTGGTCGCCGCCGGAACCTGGCTCGGGTATCAGGTCGTCCGCCAGAATGGTCGCATTCTGGCGCGGCTGGAGGCGATTGAGCGACGACTGTCGCCGCGCGGCGGAGGTCAGCCGCGGCAGGCGGGCGGCCTCCCGGTCGGCACGCTCGCCCCCGATTTCGAACTTCCGGACCTCACGGGAGTCCGCCATAAGCTGTCCGACTTCCGCGACAAGAACCTGTTGCTCATCTTCTTCAATCCGCAGTGTGGATTCTGCACCAGGATGGCCGCTGATCTGGCCGCGCTCCCGGTGGATGGAGGTGGCGACCGGCCCATACCGGTCGTGATCACGACCGGCGATGCCGGGGAAAACCGGAAGCTCGTCGAGAAGTACGGTATTCGTTGCGTCGTGTTGCTGCAGAAAGAAATGGAATTCGCCTCCCAGTACCGCGCCCGGGGAACGCCGATGGGATATCGGATCGACGGCGCGGGACGAATCGGCCGCGAGCTGACCGTGGGCGCCGAGCCGCTGCTGCAACTGGCAGCCGGGATCGCGCCTCGTCGGCAGGACGAACCGGACGCACCATTGAACGGCTCTGCGCCATCTGGCCTGAAGGACTATCGCTCGCTGGCCGGAAGTCGCCTGAACCGCAGTGGACTGAAGGCCGGCGCGCCGGCCCCCGATTTCCGTTTACCGCGCATCGACGGAGGCGATCTGTCGCTGGCCGACCTCCGTGGGGGACGAGTGCTCCTGGTGTTTTCCGATCCCGACTGCGGCCCCTGCGATGAACTGGCTCCCCGGCTGCAGCAGGTTCACCTGCAGCGCCCCAATCTGCAGGTGATCGTGGTGAGCCGGCGCGATGCCGAGGCGACGCGCACAAAGGCGGCCGCGCTGAGGCTGAGTTTTCCGATCGTGCTGCAGCGGCAGTGGGAAATCTCGCTCCTGTACGCGATGTTCGCCACGCCCGTCGGCTATCTGATCGACGAGCAGGGAATTCTCGCCAGTGATGTGGCCGTGGGGATCGGGCCCATTCTGGCCCTCGTTGACGAACCGTCCGCTGGAATCCCGGCTTCAGCCGGCGCGTCGGTTTCGGGAAAGGAGCCTGCCTGGGCAAATTGAGTGAGTGCGGCGGCGAAGCTCCGTTGGAGTCCCGGCTTCGGCCGGCGGATTTCGAGTTTCGTAATGTGGACTTCAGTCCACATGAAAGGTTGCGACGGGTCGGCTAAAGCCAACTCTGCATTTTGACCATCACCAACCGGCTTCCTTAACGAAGAAAGGGATCAATCATGGACCATCTTTTTGATGAATTCTCCAAGTCGCTGGCCGAGTCTGTGCCGCGCCGCGAATCGCTGCGCCGGCTGGGGGCCGTGTTTGCCGGTGCCGTACTGGGCCCACTGGGTCTTGAGAGCGCCTGGGCGGGCCCGAAGCTGCGCGGCGCAGGCGACCCGTGCCAGACGTTCTGCAAGTGCCGCAATAAGAAGCAGCAGAACCAATGCCTCAAGGTCTGCCGGGCGTGCCAGAGCGACACCAGCCGCGTCTGCGGGACGTGCGGCAGCTACGTCTGCTGCGCCGCCGGCCAGAGCTGTTGCAGCGGGCATTGCACCAGCCTTCAGACCGACGTCAGCAACTGTGGAGGCTGCGGCAGAAACTGTGGCGCGCCCGGGGCCAACGAGTCCGTCGCTTGTGTCGCAGGACTATGCACCTACGACTGCGTCCCGGGAGCGGTGGATTGCAACGGGACGTGCACTTTCCTTGAATCCGACCCGGCCAACTGCGGGGCCTGCGGCAATGTGTGCCCCGACTCGGAGCCGGTCTGCACTCAGGGTGCCTGTGTTGACTGCTCCGCGGGGCTCACGAATTGCAATGGCGTGTGTACTGACGTGCGGTTTGACAGTTCCAACTGCGGCGCGTGCGGAAACGTCTGCCCCGATTCGGCGCCGACTTGCGACCAGGGGGCCTGCACCGATGTCGTCTGCCCAGGGGGAGGGACGCTTTGTTTTGGCGTTTGCACCAACATTTCTTTTGACACATTGAACTGCGGCGGATGTGGAATTGTTTGTGCCGACGGCCAGACCTGTTCAGGCGGCGTCTGCCAGTATCCATTCTAACCTAGGTTGCGCACCCACTGGCTGCGTCGTTCAAATTCCGGCGGAATTTTAACATTCTACCCCCAAGGTCTTCACTACAAAAGGCGGTCGGGGCTCAATCGTTCCGGCAGCTCCAGG
>JBLMWR010000881.1:0-4254 GCA_050257335.1 Deltaproteobacteria bacterium
CCTGGAGCTGCCGGAACGATTGAGCCCCGACCGCCTTTTGTAGTGAAGACCTTGGGGGTAGAATGTTAAAATTCCGCCGGAATTTGAACGACGCAGCCAGTGGGTGCGCAACCTAGGCTAGTTGGATTTGATTTCGATTTTGACCATTTGTACCAACTCACGCTTCGCGATCGCTCCGGGCGGATAATTGAGATCGGCCACCCGGCTCTCGACGAGCCCGACTACTTCACCGACGAATTTGCCGTCGGCTGCCTCCCCCTGGATCCGGGCCAGTCGATGACGCTGCTTTACGACTTCGGAGACTCCTGGCAATTCGCCATAAAACTCGAGGCAATTCTTCCGGCCGACGGCGCGGTCGCGGAGGCGAGAATCACGGAGCAGATGGGCAATGCACCGCCGCAATACCGGGGTCTCGAAGACGAGTGATAATCCCTTCCTGCGAAGCACCAAATGCCGCATGTCGGTCGCTCGCCTGACGGCGATGGACGTGCGCGAATACGGATCGTTCACCGATTCCCCGAAGGTTTCAGCGATCCTCGATGTTCAGCTCTCCTCCTCGCGGCCCGACTATTTCCGGCGCCTGCTGGACGGGCGCGTTCTTCTCCGCCGGGGGCGGGACGGTGTACATAGGCGTAGGGACAAACCCCACCAGAATGAACGTCAGTGTCAGCCACCCCAGGATTGTCCGGGTGATTCCCAGCGGCATCTGATCATTGGCGGTCGGGGGATGCTCCGTTCCCATGAACCACACCAATATCAGCATCAGCGGCCAGGCCACATATTCGTAGTGTCCCCGCATGAGCTGATAGACGACGATAGCGACCGCTCCCAGATAGAGGACTCGAGCAACCCGATGCGCCTTTCGACCGATGAGGCAAAACAGAATGTGTCCGCCGTCGAGTTGCCCGATCGGAACCAGGTTCAGCGCCGTAATGAATATTCCGACCCAGCCGGCGAACAGGATCGGGTTGAGCGCGATGTCCTCTCCCGGCTGCAGCGGCCTGTGGATCCAGGCGATCATCCATTCGACGATCCGCGGGTTCGTCCACCCCCCTGAGCCGGGCCTGATCTGGACCAGTTCCGAATGCTGGATCCCCCACCAGTTGAGCGGCAGCGCCACGGCCAGCCCCGCCAGCGGCCCGGTGATGGCGATGTCGAACAGCGACCTGCGATCGGCGACCCCCGGCTGCTGGAAGATGATGGCCCCCATCGTTCCCAAATCACCGAATGGCATCGGGATAAACAGCGGGAGGCTGGCGGGGACGTGGTAACGGCGGGCTTGCAGGTAGTGCCCCGCTTCGTGTGCGGCCAGCATCACCATCACCGCGATCGCGTAGGTCAGACCGTTGAGCAGAGTCTGCCGCCAGTCGATCGTTAGCGTCGCGCGGCGCGTCGCCGGATCGACCACGACGACCGGCACTTTTTTTCCGGTCGCCGGGTCGATCTCCATTTCGGGGATGCCGAACTGGCCAATTCCCGCGTAAAACGTGCTGGCGCAGGAAAGCAGAAACAGGACGAGCGGCAGCCGCCACCGCGGCCGACGGCGCGCGGGCGCCCCGGGAAATTGACCGCCCCCCTCCCCAGGCGGCCGGCCCGGGACCGCCTGGAAACCCGAATCGGCCCCCCGGCCCTCGCCGGGCAGAAGAATCGGTTCCACCGGCCGACGCGGTTCGTCAGTCATGATGATGTTCCTCGAGAATCGTGCAGGAATGCGTACCTGATGAGGACTGTAGCAACCCGCCGCTCGATTTTCCGCGCTGCACCCAAAAGTCGCAGGCATCCTTCGAGGGTGTCTTGATTTGCCGGAAAGCACCCCGGCTGCTGCGGAGCAGCCGGGGTGCTTTCCGCGTGCCAACTCCAGATTAGGACATCACCGTCTCTCGACCAACGGGCACGAACGAGAGATAATCCTGAAATGCCACGCATTCGAAGAGCCGGGGACGAAGACAATATGGCCCTGTCATTTGCGGGACAGGATCGACGGGTCAAATGACGCACGGGGCATGGCCAAACGCAAGAAGAAAACAAACGACCTCAACTCCTGGCTGGCGAGTGTGACCACGCCGGTGTTTGTGATCGATTCCGAGCGGCGGATTTGCGCCTTCAACGCGGGCTGCCAGTCGCTCACCGGCTGGGGAGCCGGCGACGTCGTGGGGGAGGCGTGCCATTACGGAAGCATCCCCGAGATTGCCGGCGCGGCGGCCCTGGCCGCCAGTCTCTGTCCGCCTCCCGAGGTCTTTGCCGGGGAAGAAGCCTCCGCGCCGGCAAATCTCATTCATCAGCAGGGGCACGCCCTTCCGCGGATGCTGCATTTCTTTCCGTTGCGCGACGAAAAAGAGCGGCTGAACGGCGTGCTGGGAATCGTTTCCCCGCTTCCACCCGCGGGCGGGGGGACCGACGCGACTCCCGCCCGCCAGCTTCATGCCGAACTGGCCGCCCTGCGGATCTCGCTGCGCGCCCGGTTTGCGTCGAACACTCCCGTGTCGCGCAGCATGGCCATGCGGCGGGTCCTGGCGCAGGTCGAGCTGGCCATGAACAGCCGGGCGTGCGTCCTCCTCTCGGGCGGCCCCGGAACGGGCAAGGAACATCTCGCGCGGGTCATCCATTTCGGGGGCCCGGACCGCGGCAATTTCTTCATTCCGCTCGACTGCCGCCGACTGGGGCCCGATGAGCTCAGCCGTGTCTGGAATCGGATCCTCGATTCGTACCAGACGGAACGCAGCCCGCGGAGCCCGGCCAGCCCCCAGCCGGGAACCGTCTTTCTCGCCGACGTCGAATATCTGCCGCGCGATCTTCAGGAGCAGCTCGTGCGGATCTTTTCGCAGACGGGACCGTTGCGGCTGCTGGCCTCGACGTGCCTCGCGACTCCGGAAATGGCTTCTGGAGACAGAATCCGCCCCGACTTTTACGCTCTCGTCAGCCCGCTCGCGATCGAGCTTCCCCCGTTGTCGCAACGGCTCGACGATCTGCCGCTTCTGGCTCAGCACTTTCTGGAAGAGCTCAACCGTCAGGAGCCGAAGCAGTTGGGGGGCTTCGAGGAACCGGTCTGGCCGCTTCTGGCGCGCTACGACTGGCCGGGAAACCTGGACGAGCTGGCGGCCGTCGTGCGGGAAGCGCACGTCCATGCCGCCAGAACGCTGATCCGGCCGGACGACCTGCCGTACCGCTTTCGCACGGCACTGGCGGCGCAAGAGCTGCCTCCCCCGCCGGAGCCCCCGCCGATGCTGCTCGACCCCCTGCTGACCAAAGTCGAAACGCAACTGATCACTCTGGCGCTCGAACGCAGTCGGAATAACAAATCCCGGGCCGCGGAGCTGCTGGGAATCAACCGCGCGCGCCTCTTGCGGCGGATCGAGCAGTTGCACATCGGCGCTGCAGGGCCCGAGCCGGGGGACGCCGCCGAGGAACCGGGCGTGTCGGACGAGAAAACCGAGCCCTGATTCAGTCATCTCGATTCTCCGAGACGGGCCAGGTTTGCGGCCGGCGCGGTTGGCATCCGAACGACGCACACCGCTGATCGCTGGTGCCAGTTGGCGCCGCCACGCAGCTTGGCTGCAGCGCGGCTCGGCCGTCTGCGGCGCAGGAGCCGCGCGGCATGGGAACGAACAGACGTCATCTCGCGGAGCGAGATGACGACAATCGCGAGATGATTACGTTGACGTCCTCCCGCGAACCGGCCATGATGGGATTCAGCCTCAGTCACACTTTCCCTGCAACCAGGTCTGGTATCTCGATGTCGAAACCCGATCAGGCCGCCGAGAACCTGTCGCCCGGAAAGGCGCTGGCGCACGAGCTGGTCGGCCGCATTGACGACGTTCTGCAGGCGGCGGTGGCGAGCGGACAACCGCTCGAGCTTGATCCGCCGCGGTCGCAGCTCTTCGAGCTGTTCGTGATGGCCGAAGCCGCGGGCTTTCTGGAAGAGGGGGCCGAGCATGACCTGACGTGTGACGGGGTCGCCCGGGAGGTGGCGGCCCGCTGGCACCTGTCCCGCGACATGGGGGGCCAGTTCAAGCCCCCTTCGTCGCTTCCCCCCGATCAGCTCATCCGCCTGCGCCTCTTGTGGTCGTTCATGCGGATGTGGATGGAATGGACCTACGCCTGGCAACGCTGGGACGAGTTTCACAGTCAGTCGTCGCAGCGCCGCGCGCCGGCCGAAAATTGACCTCAGCCGCGGTCTCCCGGATTGGGCGCTGCGGTTCCGGCGGACGACCCGACCAGTTCGGGCTGCGGAGGGGCCTGACCGGCAACCCGGTG
>JBLMWR010000882.1:0-8370 GCA_050257335.1 Deltaproteobacteria bacterium
CCTGGAGCTGCCGGAACGATTGAGCCCCGACCGCCTTTTGTAGTGAAGACCTTGGGGGTAGAATGTTAAAATTCCGCCGGAATTTGAACGACGCAGCCAGTGGGTGCGCAACCTAGGCTAGGGCGGTCGCCATCGTAAACGACGAAGATAACGCAACCCCGGAGCCGTCGCTCAGCAACGAGGTCGAGCCGACGCAACCGAACACCGCCGCAAAGGACGACGCCCGAGCCGCGGCGGCATTCGCCGAAAAAGTCGAGCGATACAATGAATTGATGAAGCAGAAACGGTTTGACGAGGCGCTTGAGACCGCAAAACAGGCCCGATTGCTTCAGCCCGAAAACCCAATGTCAGAACTGATGGTGCTGAAAACGAAGTACATCGCGCAGACTGTCTCCAACGACGCGCGTCGAAAAAGTGCAGCCACGGCCGAGGGGCGCGAGCTGACGATCTTTCGGGCGCTCCAGAAACGGTTGTGGATGGAATTCAAGGATGCGCCGTTGAGTGAATTCGTCAAGCAGTTGGCATCCCGCTGTGAGATCAACATCGTGATTGACACTGTTGGTCTCGAGGACGAAGGACTGACGACCAACACGCGAGTCTCCGCCGTCGCGCAGGGGACGCGCGCAAGCACGCTTCTGGATCAAATTCTTTCGCAGATTCGCCTCGATTACCTCGTGAAGGATGACGTCCTGAAAATTACCAGCCAGCAAAAGGCGCACGGGGAGATGATTACGGTGAATTACTCCGTTGCTGACCTGCTTCCAAGAGAGATCGCCAGCGGTACTGCCCCCCTGATCAACTCGAAACCGCTGGACGATGTGGTCGAGACAATCACCAAGAAGGTCGCTCCCGAATCATGGGAGAAGGTCTCCGGCCCAGGATCGATCATGCCCTACCGCACGACTCTGAGCCTCGTCATCCGGCAGACGCCGGTCGTTCACGAAGAGATCGCACGGTTTCTCAAGGAGCTTCGGAAGGAACAAAGTGTCGCCGCTCGAGACGCAACCTCGAAGGCCGTGCGGACCGACGTTGCGCGTACGAGACCGACCGCGCCGCGTCAGGGTCGGACGATCGAGGCCTTGCCCGATCCGTTCAAGTCCGAGCCACCCTCGAAGACGGCGCCACGCGACGGCACCGGCGGCGACCCGGTTGCGCAATTCGAAGAGCGAATTAAGAAACTCGAAGGCGAGCTGGCGGGATTGCGGGAAGCGCTTCGGGAGCTCAAACCGACGAGCGTCGGCGAGACGAAAGAGGAAGAGTAACCGCACCGGGCGGGTCGGGCTTTGAGCCTGACAGCAATGCGGCGGCAAAAGTCTCTGCCGGAAAGACGGCGGACAGCTTCAGCACCCGCGCCACTCGCATTGCGTACTGGCATTGTTTCCGGTTTACACGCTTGCACCCATAACGCTGTCGGACTGAAAGCCCAACCTACTTACCGCCAGCGGAAGATGCGCAGCGCGATCGTGAACGAGATGGTTCCCCACACGATCAGGATCAGGAGCGGTTGCCACTGCGCGGGAAGAGAATCGCCGTCGAGCATTGCGCCGCGCAGGGCGTTCACGAGGCACGTCAGGGGCAGCGCCTGGATGACCGGCTGGAAGAACTCAGGGAAACGTTCGGCCGAGAAGAAGACTCCGGAAGCGATCCACATCGGCATCATGATCAGGTTCATCAGGCCCGAAATTGTCTCGATCGTCTGGGCCCGGCTGGCAACGAGCAGGCCGATCCCGGCGAAGCTCGCGCCGCCGATCAACATGACGGCGGCCAGCGCCGGAATGCTGCCGCGGCATTCGACGCCGAACGCCAGATAGCCGAACGCCGCCAGAAAGAGCATGTCGAACACGGCGAAAAACAGGCGCACGAGCATGATGCTCAGCAGGAACTCGCTGCGGCGCATGGGAGTGGCGAGCAACCGCTTGAGGAGTTTGCGGACGCGCATATCGACCAGCACGAAGCCGATCCCCCACATCCCGCCCCCCATCAGATTCATGCCGATCATTCCGGGGAGCAGGAAGTCGATATAGCGGCTCCCTACCTCTTCCAGGTGCGACTCGGAGTATTGCGGCGCGTCAGCGGCCGTCGCGCCGCGGAGCAGTGCGTTCTCGACCGCCTCTCTGGCGAAGAGGCTCTCGGCTCGGTGCGGCTCGGTCCAGAAGCGGGGAGGGGTGCCGGGCGAATCACCCGTTTCGATCACCAGGCTGGTCTTGCCGCTCTGCAGCCGCTTTCTCCATTCGTCCGGCGCCGGCCGTTTGATCTTGAAGCGGGCGTTCGCGGCAAGCTGCGTCTCGAGCGCTGCGGCCTGCGGACCGATGATGTCCACCAGAATCGTTTCTTTCGATTCCTCACGAAACGCCAGGCCGAGAGCGGTGAGCATGATCAGCGGAAAGCCGTACGTCCAGAAGATGGCTTCGGGCTGGCGATAGAACATCCGCAGCCGGCAGACCGCCAGCTCCCACAGGGGGAAATAGCGTTTCTCGCTCATGCCGGCTCCTCGCCGTCGCGCAGGTGCCGCCCGGTAAGCGTCACAAAAACATCTTCGAGCGTCGCATGCCGCGTCGTGAGCGTGGCGAACTCCCGCCCCGTCGCCTGCAGGTGGTTCATCAGTCCCGGGAGGGCAATATGCGGCTCGGCGACCGACAACGTGAAGGCCCGGTCTTCCCGGCGAACGGTTTGCACGCTGGGCAGCCGTCCCAATTCCTCTTCCGATAGGGGCGCGTCGCTTTCATTGAGCGAAAAATCGACGATATGCTGTCCCCCCAGCCGGGCGATCAGCTCC
Organism: Deltaproteobacteria bacterium; assembly: GCA_050257335.1. Taxonomy (GTDB): domain Bacteria; phylum Planctomycetota; class Planctomycetia; order Planctomycetales; family Planctomycetaceae; genus JACQFH01. Next base: position 2,777 of record JBLMWR010000882.1, read on the forward strand.
ACCGGAGTCCCCAGGGCGATCACCTTGCCATGATCGACGACCGCCACCCGGTCACAGAGCCGCTCGGCCTCGTCCATGTAGTGGGTGGTGAGGAGGACAGTCCGCCCGGCGGTCTTGAAGCCGCGGATGATGTCCCACAGCTCGCGGCGCGAATGCGGGTCGAGACCGGTTGTCGGCTCGTCGAGGAAAAGAAGTTCCGGATCGCCGATGATGGCGCAGGCGACCGCCAGCCTCTGCCGCTGGCCACCGGACAGCTTCTCGACCAGAGCGTGCGCCTTCTCCTCGAGCGACACCCGGCGGATCGCCTCGGCCGGTTCGAGGCCGCGGTCGTAGAAACTGCGGAAGAGCCGGACCGTTTCGGCAACGGTAAGCTTGTCGGAGAGCCGCGTTTCCTGCAGCGAGATGCCGATCCGCTGGCGGATGGCGTCGTCGTCGCGCCCCCATTGGAAATCGAGGATTTCCATCTGCCCGGCGGACGTGGCGTCGAGCAGCCCTTCGAGAATCTCCATGGTCGTCGTCTTGCCCGCGCCGTTGGGGCCCAGAAGGCCAAAGCACTCGCCCGTCCGGACTTCCAGGTCGAGACCGCGCACGGCTTCGACCGGCGGCTTTCCGTCATAGCGTTTGACGAGCTGGCGGCAGCGGATGGCGAACGACATGGGTGCGAAACAAGCGGGCTGAAAACCTGTCGACGGAGGGGGAAAGCGTAGTCGATGGAGGGATGCCGAGCAACTGGGAGCCACCAGCTCCGTGCTGGTGCCGTACGCGTCGTTCCCTGACACTGGCTGCGACAAGGGGGTTCAGCCCAGCCAACGACGTTTTTCCCGGAGTCAGTTGGCGATTCGGGCACCCAGCCCCGCGAACGCGATCCCGCGGGGATAAACCCCGCGGCTCGCTAGGGCGAACCGAAACATGCTTTCTCGCGTGAGTAACCCTGCGATTGACGCCGGCAACGACAGCGGAAGGGTGACGGGCAGGTTGGGAAACCTGCCCCACGGATGTTTACTCCTTGATCAGCACCTGAATCTCCGTCAGATACTTCTGCGGATTTCCTTTGAAGATCATCCCCGGGCCTTTGAGATAGACCTCGCGGCTTGGTAGCAGAGCTTCGTACCCCTTGTCACGAATGAAATCGAGCACGCGCGCGTAAGACCGCCCCAGTTGGTCGTAGGGACCTTTGTGCACGAGCGACACGCATTTGCCTCCGGGAAGCTCGCGGACGGTGATGCCGGGCATCGCGGCCTTCGGCCGGCGGATGGGCATGCACGCCTCGAGGTCGGCGTCGTCGGAGCGGTACTCAGCGTCGTAGTAGAGATTGAAAGGCTTGCCGCAGATGTACCGCCCGAGGCTCCGGCCGATCTGCGCAAATCCCTTGCCGCAGTCGCTGTATTTGCCTTTCATGCGGACGCCGGCAATCAACATCGATTCCAACTGCTTTTCTTCGACTTCGAAGGTCGTGGTCTGCATGACTCTGCGGGCCTCCCTTTCACGGGCAATGATCTGGTCCAGAAACGAGACAACATCGCGATACCGGCGAATCCGCTCCTGAAAATCGCGCCGGTGCCTTTCGAGATATTCGAGGAGATCAGCTTCATCGTCGTATTGCGCGAGCATCTCCTTGATCTCGCTCAGCGAAAACTCGAGATCCCTCAATCGCGCCACGACGCGGGCCTTCTCGGCGTCGTGAGCGTTGTAGTAGCGGTACCCCGAGTCAGGATCGACGCAGGACGGAATCAGCACCCGTTCGTCGTGATAAAATCGCAAGGTCTTGACGGTAAGCCCCGTGATCTTCGAGAACTGGCCGATGCTGTACATGATTCTCCCGGACTCTCTCTGCACCGCGGAACTGGCGCTGGCTTTTGGATGGCATGCCAGTCTAAACCCTCCTGTAACGGGAGAGTCAATCGAAAAATTGACCGTCATTGGGCTTTTGCGATAAATCGCAGGAAAGGACTTCGGCTGCACAGAGTCCCAATCTCGATCGATATGAAAAAGAAGGCGTGCGGACAATTACCGACGAAGTGACCTGGCATGCACAGGAAATGAGTTTTTTGAACCGCACAGAACCCAGCGCGGCTTTCGGCCGCAGCCAAAACGAATTTAACCGCTGATGACGCGGATACGCGCCGGTGGGCCAGTTCATCCCGTCCGTATTCATCCGCGCGTATCCGCGAAATCCGCGGTTCCCATTCGTCGTTTCCCGGAAAACGAAACGGGATATCCACAGCTTGCACAGACTAGCGCAGATTCCAGAGGGCAGCAGCCGGCGATCGATCAGCCGAATCCTCGAAATCTGTGGACGTGCAGCGACGCAAAGGACAAGAATCGAACGGCGACGAAATCAAACAAGGGATCGCTTCGCAAACGCGGGTCGCTGGAATCCTTTGCGCCATTGCGAGGCAAGTTCGTCGTCTACGGCGTGATCACATATTCGTTGCAATTTGAAGCGGCGCGTTTACCATGAGGCGGACGGTGGCGGCTTCGAAGTCAGACGTGGAATCGACCTGCTGCTGCAAGAAATGAGGGTTCCATGCGCACTGAGCGATGCACCCGCAGTGATCTACCCCGGCCTCGCAGTCTACTTCTTCCGCTCCTGGCCACGGCAGCCGCTTTGTTCTTGCCGCCTCCGCCGCTGACAATCCAACCGGTGTGTTCAGAAGAAAAAGGCGCGCCGAGCAGCGATGCCGAACAGACGAAGAAGGATCGGGCGGCCCGACTCGACCTCATGCGCGGTTGCGCCGCGTCGCTGGTGGTCAAAATGAAGTCCGCCGCGGGGTACGCCGAAGTTGAGATCGTCGATGTCCCCGTGCTGCATTACACCAATCCCGCCGGCGAAACCCTCGACGCGACCATCTGGGCCTGGGGCCGCCGTGGCCGACCGGTGGCCCTCGCCAGCATCTCTCAGGAAAAATCCAACACCGGCATCGAGAAATGGAGCTGCGAACTCCTCTCGCTGTCGGATCAACCGGTCCGGCTGGCGGCAAAACCGGGTTGGATGTGGGCGCCTGCGGCGTCCGGAATCGAATGGAAGCCCGTCGCCGACGCGCCGGCCCCCGGAGAAACTCCCGTCGTTCGCGGGCGGCAAATGCGCGACATCGCCCACCGGTGCACCGCCGCAGGCATCCATAACGATGGCAGAGACGTCACGGAGTTGCGCCTGATGGAGCGGCCACTCAGCCGCTTCACCGATCCCGAACACGGGCTGATCGACGGGGTGATTTATGCATTTGCCGGCGGTACCTATCCGGAAGTGCTGTTAATCGTCGAGTGCCGAAGGGAAAGCGACGGAACCTCCGTCTGGCATCATGGCTTTGCCCGGATGGGAGCGGATCGACTGGCCGTGCGCCTGGGTGAGAAGGTCGTCTGGGAGCGGCCGGAGATCAAGCGCTGGATTCGAACAGAGCCATACTTCTCGACGTATGGGCCGCTGGACGAAGTCTTCGGGAGCGACAAATAAGTTCCCGCTGACGGCGGGATCTCAGGACGGGCGACCGGCTTCCTCCGCGAGCTGATGCTGCATCAGATCGGCGACGGCCCGGGAGGTCTCATCGCCCGATGCGCGCAACGCGCGAATGACTTTCTCTCGCCGCTCGCGCGGGTGGTTCTGGTTCAGCTTCCACTTTCCTTCCAGCCGGCTGATTTCGATCCGGAAACCGACGATGGCCCCCGCCATTCTCTGCGCGTACTCGTTGCGGCCATCGAACGTCCAGGGGCTGGGGAGCGCGGCTTCGTAGAAATGAACGCACTGTCCGACGATCTTGAGGAGGGCCTCCCGTTCGTGGATCGCACGAAACGTCCCGTAGGCGTGGACGGCGACGTAGTTCCAAGTTGGGACAACGTTCTCGGCTTCGTACCACGTGGGCGAAACGTAGGCATGCGGTCCGGCAAAGACCGCCAGCACGGTCTTTCCATCCGCCTTTTCCCAGTGCGGATTCGCTCGGGCCATGTGGCCGATCAGACATCCGTGCGGGGCAACCGCGCGATCGAGCAACAATGGGAGATGCGTGGCAAACGGGGTTCCGTCGAAATCGGAAATCAGCAGCCCGAAACCGTGCTGCTCGATCAGATCGAATAGTTTCTCAGCATCGTCTTCGCGGAATGCGGCCGGGATGTACATCGGAGTTGTTAGTCCCTGGGGGGCAGTATGGATTCTTATCGGCCGGCGACCCGGGTTCGGATGGGCTTGGGAGTCCAATTTGCGGGTAACGCACGGACTGGCTGAGAAGCCCGTGCTACGGACGATGTGCGGACGGGCTGGGAAGCCCATCCTACGGGACGACCTCGAATGGGATCGTCACGGATTCGCCGGTGGGACGCGCATCGACCTTGCCGAGCTTGTCGAAGTCGAACGGCCGGCCGATGCGATTGCCGGCGAGGTCTTCGAGCGTGGTATCGACAACGATCCGGTGCTTACCCTCCTTCCACAAGCCCTCGGGGCGGAATTCCCAGCGCCGCTCTTCGTCGGCGGTCGTTCCCCGCCCTGCGACCGGGGTGCCGTCCACAAGCCGCACGGTCAGCGTGCGCTCGACGAGCGCGTGATCGAGAGGCCGGGGGAAACGCACGACCAGGGGCTTTTTCGAGCCGGCCCGTGGCGGCGTCACCTTCCAGGCGCTCTGGTCGATCGCCTCCTCCTCGGGGGCGGTCACACGGAACCGCTTTTGAAAATCGGCCTTGAGGGGGCGGCCCGCGGCGTCGCGCCATTTCCGGTCCATGACCAGCGTGTACTCATTGCCGGCCTCGAGGACCGGACCCAGGTCCTCGCGCGGCTTTACCCCCCGTTTGATGCGGCCGGGATCGATGAAGAGCGTCATTCTCCGGCCGGCGGCGTCCCACAGCTCTTCCGTCAGTTCCAGAAACGGCAGATCGGCTGGTTTCCCTTTGGCATCGAGCAGCCGCACGTGCTCGTAAGCTTCGCCGCGCCCCATGGGAGCTGAAAAATGAATGTAAAATTTCAACTGGTTTTCCGGAAGCGTCGCCGCCGAGGGATAAACGTAGGTGATCTCGGTCGGTTTTTCCGCAGCGGCTTCAGGAACCGTCACTTCCAGCGAAATCGGTTTCGCGGCGGGGCCCTTCGTCGGACTGTCTTTTTGGGAGGCGCCCTCCGACCGGAGGAGCGCCCGATAGCGCAGGCCCGGCCGCAGAGCATAGCGGGGCGTAAAACGGAGCGACGAACCCGTCACAGCGTAATTCCCCGCCATCGCCGGCAGGCCGGCGTCGGCGGCATCATCGACGACCGAGACCGACAGGACGCCCGCGAAGGCGTCCCCCGAATCCTCGCGGGCCGCCAGCTTTGCAAGATCGTCGGCGGCCAGGCCGGTCGCCTCGAAGGCGATCGGGCGATGGGCCTTGTCGGTGATGACGCGGATCGCCGGCTTAGTGGGAGGCGGTTCGGCTGCCAACAGACCCGCCACGGCGACGAAGAGTCCGGCGAGGACGACGTAGCCGCGAAGGCGATATTGCGGGGGGTTCATGCTTGAGTTCCGCGACTTGGAAACAACCAATGACTGTGACCGCTGCGACCCCTCCGGGGTCGAGCGCAATCCACGCCACATTTCCGGGGGCGTCGCTGCGCTCACCCCCGGCTCCTGAGGAACTTC
>JBLMWR010000883.1:0-9609 GCA_050257335.1 Deltaproteobacteria bacterium
AGAAGCGACATCGAGGTGCTGATCGCCGGCCCGTTCTGACCCTGAAAGCTGCCGTCGGCGCGCTGCGTCTGCTTGAGCTGGCGGATCAGGAGCTTGTTCCATTTCTCCCACGCCTCGACGTCCCCCTGAAACAGGGCCTGGGCCTGGTAATAGCGGGTGTATTCGATCCACCCCTGATTGGGCATCTGCTCCAGCCGCTGCCGAAGGTAACCGATCGTGGCCTTGTACTCCGGCAGGTCTTTGCGGCGGGCGATGGAATAGACGAGGGTCCCGATGGAAATCCGGGCGAGGGACTCGTCGAAGCCCCCCATGCCGCCGGCGTAGGCGACCTGCCCCGACTTCGAGGTCATCGACGTGTAGAATTTGATCGCCTTGTCGATCGACTCGTCGGGGACCTCGATCCCCGCGTTGCGCGCCGCCAGCAGCCCCACCAGGACCGCGCCGCTCACCGAGGTGTCGGCGTCGGTCGAATTGGGTGAATAGCGCCAGGCGCCCATCGAATTCTTCTTCTGCGAAGTGATCGCCCCCCTGACCGCCAGCTCCAGCGCCTGCCCGATTGAGCGCTGCCCTTTCTGGTCAGGCCACAGGTTGCTTTCGTCAACAGCGCCGTACGCTTCGGCAAGCCCCAGCATGCCAAAGCCGTGATGGTACATGCTCTGTCCCAGGAACCCCGTGGCGGCGTCCTGCTGCGAAATGATGCTGCGCACGGCGCGGCGCACGTGATTGCTGTAGAGGCCGAAATTGGGGTCTTCTCCCGAGGCGAGAAAGACCATCAGCCCCAGCCCCGTTCCTCCCGGCCCCACGTCCCCGCCGTTCCAGTTCCCCGCCTCGGTCTGGGTGTTGGCCAGGTACTGCAGGCCCCGGTCATACATCTCCCTCACGTCGCGGGGCACCAGGTCGCCGTACCGCACTGTCGGAGGCTGCGCGTGCGCCGCGGGCGCGCTTCCCACGATGAGCGCCAGCGCCGCCACGCCATAAGCTGCCATTTGCAGAACAGAGCGCACGCAAAAGCGCAAAGGCGCAAAGAGACGGCCATTCGTAACCTTTGCGCCTTTGCGCCTCTGCGTGAGTTTCGTGTGCTCGAGAATTCGACGATCTCGTGCAACGCGTCGCAGGCTTTCAGGTCGGCGAGACGGGAACGAGAGGACCGCTGATGACGCGGATACGCGCGGATAAACGGCATTCATGATGCAAACTCCGACATGGACGTCTCAAAATCCCCGGGCCGGCACGTCGAAAACCCGGCGGATGGGCAGGGCCGCAGGCACCGGCTGCATCCCGACGGGCCGCGCGCCGGCCGCCGGGTCCGAGTCGGGGTGGAAACCATTCGCCTTGAGGAACGGTTCGACCCCCAGCGCCTGGTCGAGCTGTCTCTTGAGGATTTTCCACTGGGGGCCGTCGAAGAGGGGCTTCAGCTTATCCTCGGGGAGCCGCGCCGCCTGCACCAGCACGACCATCGGATCGTACTGGCTGAAATGCGCCGGCGCGCGGGTCTCGTCGAGCAGCACCTGTTCGAGCTGCCGGCGCTGCGCGGCGCGCAGCGACAGGTCGTCGTCGAGCCTGGCCACCACTCCGGCGACGACCGCCCGGTACCGGAACGAGCGGCGCTCCCGATCGGCGGTTTCGACGCGCTCGACCTGCTCGGTCGTGAGCGTGCTCCTGAGCGCCTTGGCAAACAGCGACGTTTCGCCGAACATGCCGGTGCGCATCGCCAACTGGAGCGGCTGCATCGCCTGCAGGATTTCGCCGATCCGGTTCTGGTCGGACCTCACCGCCTGAAACTTCCGCCGCAACTCTTCGATGCGGTCGAAGAGCCGACGGATGTCGCCCCGGCCCGCCAGGTGCAGCTTCTGCCTTTGGGCCTCCGTCAGATCGCAGCTCTGCGCGAGGTCGTCCAGCCGCATCAGCAACCGGGCGTCGAGCCGGCTGCGCGCCCCGGCGGCGTTCTGCATGTCCTGGTAGAGCCACTGGTCGAAGTTTTCGTCGGCGAACACAAACACCGGCTGCGGAACGCCGACGTCCGCCGGATCGTCGTCGTCATCCGCGGCCACCGGCTCGACGAGCTGCGCCTTCCTGGCGGCTCGCACTTGAGCCGCCGCCGGCGCGGCCAACGCCGCCAGCAGCCCTGCGACGGGAAGCACGTATCGGAGCCACAGGTGGAAACGGATGAACACGGATGAAATCCTCAAAATCCCGGTCGTATCGGCGGAACAGATGATTGGCGATGCGGTACGCGACTTCCTGGTCAGACTTCCAACCAGGACCCTTTGCGCCTTTGCGTGATAATTTCGTCGTCGTTTCACTTTGATTTCGGCAGAAGAGGGGGCCGAGTGCTATTCCGCCTTTCCGTCGTTGGCTTTTTCCTCTTTCGCGTCGTTTGAACGATTCTTGCGCCCGGCGTCGGGCGCCTGCGGCGGCACGGGCTCGTCGTCGTCCTCGTCGTCGACATCGTTCCCCAGTACGTCGACCGCGATCCCAAGGCCGCCGGCGAAGCCCCCCTGAAAGAAGATGACTCCCTGATTCGGCTGGTTGTTCTCGCGGCCGGCGCGCCAGATTTTTCTCTGCGTGGGGGTCAGGTACGGAGTCACCAGCCGCTCGGGGAGTTGGGGAAGAAACTGGGCTCCCGGCTGGCGGAGCATCACCTCGAACTGCTGATCCCAGGTGACGGTCCAGTTGACCGCCAGCGACTCGGTGAGCTTGTCGCGCTGCTCGGCTGACAGGTTGAGGTCCCCGTCGAGCCGGGCCACGAGGTGGCTCACGGCGGCCTGCTTCCGGTCGGCGGTGCGCCGGGCGATTTCCTCTTCGAAGCGGGCCACCTGCCCGGCGGAGAGGTTCGTCTTGACCGTGCGGGCGATGCTGCGGCGGACCATCTCGTGCACATCGCCGGCAAACGGATTTCCCGCCACCTGCCGGCCCCCGCGCGCCAGGCGTTTATGGTTCTCGGAGTATTTCTTCACGAGGTCGGCCCGGTATCTTTCCAGGGCGTCGTCGATTTCCGTGCGCTGCTCGGGCGTCGGCTCGCAAACCTTGTCGACGAAATGGAGCTCGATCCGCGCCGCAGCGTTGAACTGCCGGGTGAACTGCTTTTCCATGGCCGCCAGATCCGCCGGCGCCATCGCCTGGCCCATCATGGCGGCGACGCGTTGTGCGATGGCGGCGTCGCGGGCGGCGGCGGCCGCCTTGTCGGCCAATTCGGCCCGCTCGCGGGTTTCCTCGGCCTTGCGTTCGACGTGCTCCTTCCCGACCTTTTCGAGATCGAGGTCTTCCACGTCGGAGGTGATGACGATCACACCGTCCTTTGCGAGGTGCCGCAGCTTCAGGCCCTTCAGAAGTTGTCCGAGCGCGGCGTTGAGCGTCAGGTTTTTGATGGTGGCGGTGATGGGGGCGTCCGGCGCAACCTTCGCCCGCTTCAGGGCCGCCTCGTCGAGCCGGATGACGATGCCATGCCGCTTCGACAGTTGTGCCGCAACGTCCTTGAGGGGTGTTTTGTCGAAATTGACGGTCGTGGGGGCCTGCAGCTTGCGAATCATGGCGCGCGGATCGAGCTTTTTCTCCTCCGCGGCGTTCTTTTCGGCTTCGCCTTTTTTCGCCGTGGCGGATTTCTGCGGGGGGGCCCCTTCTTTGTCGGGGACCTTCGGCCTCTCAGCGTCCGCGGGAGGCGCCCCGAGGGAGCGAGCGGGGACGATGGAGGTGAGGAACGCCAATGCGCACCACGCCACGAGCCACTGCCATGCGATTCGACCCGTGCCGCCACCGCCGTTCAACCCCTGCAGGGTTGGGGCAACAATGTGCGGCCGCTCCCCAGGGTATCCCGACTCCGTCGGGAAACCCTGATCTGGCGAGTGAAACGCCTTCGGCGTATGGGCAGACGGCGCACTCTTCACGGTCGCGATCCTCGTTCGAGGCGATTGAAGTATTCGTCGAGTCCGGCGCGGAATTCTTCCGGGAGCACCGGCCCGGAGTCGCCGGTCGCCTGGGAAATCCCGCGGTCTTCGCGAACTTCCTTGTCGTTGACGCCGCTCCCCACGAGCGACAGGGCCGAGTCCTCGGTCGTGCCTCCCCCGCCGCCGCCGGGGTTTGCGCCGCCTCCACCGCCCCCTTTGGGGTTGATCTTCTTCGACTGCAGCAAAAGCTCGATGGCTTCGGTCTCGGCAGCAATTGCCGGCGCGCCCGTGTCGGGCCGCGCCAGAATCCCGGTCGCCTCGTTCATGACCTGGGCCACCATCGTCAGGAGTTGAATTTCCTTGCCGAATTCCTGATCGCCATTGGGCAATTCCCGAATCCGTTCGATCACCTTCTCGACGCGGACCTTGAGATCGGACTGGTCGCCGGAGAGGCGATTCGCCTCCTGCTTGTGGTCTTCGGCTGCCAGGGCCGGTCTGGCCTGTTCAGCCACGCGGGTCTCCTCGCGCAAATTGACTTCGCCTTCCAGAATCTGCAGAACTTCCAGGACAATCGATGGCGGCAAACTGCCGGCCGATTTGCCACCGGGTCAGGTGCCGCCCCGGGCCGGATCGACCAGATCGTCGGCCCAGCGATCGAGCGTGTCGGACCAGTACTCGGCCTGGGCGATCGAGATGCCGTTCTCCTTGCGAAGGTCGTCCCCCAGTTGCCGCAGGCTGCCGATGACGTCGGTTTCTCGCATTTCGTCGAGCACCGCTTTGAACTTCGCCATCTTGCGGCGTTCGAAGAAGGCGTGCATGTCGTCCATGATCGCCGAAACCGTCTGACTTTCCTTCCCTTCTTCGCCGGACAATTCATCGAGAACCTTCGAAGGCTTTTCATCGACCAGCGACGGGGCCACGCCGAAGGTGTCATTGACCTGGTCGTTGATCCGTCCGGCGATCTTGTATTGCTGCCGCGACGCGGCCTTGAGCCGCTTCAGCAGCGTGCTCCCTTCGAGATTGGCCAGCACGCGGTTGAGCTCGTCGGCGATCTTCTCGAACTCGGCCAGCAGGTCCTGCTGCTCCTCGACGGCTTCGTCCACCTTCTGTCCCGCCGGACAGGCCCTGGCTTTGCCCCCGCTCCCCACCACCGTCGTGACAGGGAGGGTGAGCCTGGCTTTTCCTCCGCCGCCAGGGGGCGGCTCCTCTTCGTCCTCTTTCGGTTTGGCGAGCGGCTGCTGCGACGATTCGCGATCGACGACCTGCGGCACGGCCGGTTTGGGCTTGTCGTCTTCTTCCTTCGGTTTGTCTCCCGCGCCCGTGCGGGTGTCGCGCACCATTCCGGCCATCGGCGGCGACTTCGACTGCGACTTGTCGGCCACGGCGGGGGCCTGCGAAGCCTGCTTCAACAGATCGGCGACCGACGGCATGCGATTGCCGGAGATGTCCTTGAGAATCTGCAGCATCTCGGCCCACTTCTCGAGATGCCCGACGCCGATTTCGGGGTTGCGCATGGCCTGCCGGACGAGGTCTTCGCCCATCGACGTCAGGCGCGTCAGCCGCCGGCCATTTGCCTTTTCGGCGGCCGCCTGGGCTTCGATGCGGCGCCGCGTGTCGGGCTCGTCGAGCTGCTCCTGCGTCAGCTCGCGGAGCTCCTTATTCGTCTCGAACAACTGCATCTCGCGGTCGCGGACCTCCAGCGACTGGCGATGCCATTTGCTCATCTGCTCGGTGATCCAGATCGCATGCTGCTCGGCCGTGAGGACATACAGGAGGTGCGGCGGCGAATAGACCCGCTCGCGGCCGGGGTAATAGTCTTCAACGTAGACGCGGAGGCTGATCGGCTGAGGCTCGATGTCGAGCGATTTGGCTGAAAACGTGCCGTTGATCTCCAGGCTCTCGCGGTCGCAGGCCCCGGCTGCCAGCAGCTTTTCGCCTTTGGCCGGGTTCTTCACGACCGGGCTTTCGATTCCTTCCCATTCGATCCCCACTGACTTCACGCCGAAATCGTCGTGGGCGCGGATCTTGAACGCCAGCAGCTCCGAATCGAGGACAACTCTCTGCCGCGGCAGGTCCTCCACGAACAGCGACGGCGGTTCGTCCTCCTGCCCCGCGACCGACAGCGAAAACGGTTCTTTCCCCGCCAGGCCGAATTCGTCCTTCCACTGAAACTCCACGCGCCGCAGCCCCTCGACCACCATCGAGTCGCTCGTCATCTTCGCCCCGTCGGGGGTCACCGGCTTTCCGTCGATGCGGGCTTCCGTCAGGTTGCGGGTGGCGATCGCCGTGAACTGCGCCCGGCTGCCGTTCACCAGCGAGATCACGCCACCGCGCACGTCCCGGGTCTGCGTTCCGGTCCGGCCCAGATAGTCGGGAAGCGAATACACGGCCGCTACCGAACTCAGTTCGGGACGCAGCTTGGGCTCGACTCGCACGCTCTGGAAGTAATCTCCGATTCGGACTTCCAGCCGGCCGGCGTCGATCTGTCCCGGCAATTCGAACTCGTACCGCCCGTCGCGCAGCGCCGACGTAACCGGCTGCTGCTCGCCGAACTGCACCACCCCCTCCCCGGGCCGCGAAGCCGAATTCTCCCTCAGCCGGACTTCGATCGCAAACGGTTCGCCATGCGCCACCACGACCGTCTCGGGAAGCGGCTCGATGGCGGCGAAGGTGTAGCGGGGGGTGTCTTTCCACGGCAAAAGCAGCCGGGCCCAGGCGTTCCCCGACGCCGCGGGATAAACCACTGCCAGGACGAGCGCCGCAACGGCGGGCACCGTCACCAGGGCGGCCCATTGGCGGTGCCGCGGATTCGGAACCGCGTCGCGGAAGTCGCGCTTCCGCGCGTCCTCGGCGACCTGCACGATGGCGGCTTCGCACAGCGTGCGCGAACGGGCCTGTTCGGCGTCGTTGCGCACCAGCTCGATGATCCCCAGCAACTGGTCCCCGACGTGCGGATGCCTGCGGCTCAGGAGCCGGGCGAGCTGTTCCAGATGCCGGTTCCGCCAGATCCAGCGATGCAGGGCCAGGGGGACAATCGCACAGCCCCCCAGGGCCACGGCAAACAAGGCCAGCCGCAGCGCGACCGGCGAATCCCATAACCGATCGCAGGCGAACATCAGAAGGAACGCCGCCACCAGCCCGAAGACCGCCCCGCAGGCGGCCTCGATCATCTTGATCGACCAGACCCGCTTCCGAAACTCATGAAGCTGGGTTTCCAGGGCGGCGGGCAACTGTAACCGATCGTGCGTCTGAACGAGGCTCATAAATCTCTCCTGAGAAGCCGCGGGGGTTCACGATTGCTGAACCGTTCGATTTTCCCCTTGTAGAACGGCCCTTCCGGGCCGTCCTGCAGACACGTCCTATTTATATCACAAACGAATCAAATCAGACCAATTGTTTTTCGACCGACCCAGAAAATTCCCATGAGAAGGACGATCAGGGCGGCGGGGACGGGATGACACCAGAGCTGCACCGTCCGCAGGGCCGCCGGCGGATCGGGCAGGGCTGCCAGCAGCTTCTGCATTTCGTCGAGCTTGCCGGCTTCGACCTTCCTGCCGCGCGTCACCTGCGCGATCTCGTCCAGCACCTCGGGCCGCGCCGCCCGGCCGACCCGTTCGGCGGCCACCCCCTGGACGTGGAACGACGTTTCGAGGCTCGCGCCGGTCTGCTTGCAGAAGAGCGTGACGGCATGTTTGCCTGGCTCGTGGGGCGTAAACCGGCCGCTGTACACTCCCCATTCGTCGCCGTCGGAAACAAACCGCACCACTTCGGCCTTTCCCGAAGGGGCCGTCACGCGGGCTGACACGTCCCCTTTTTGCAATGGCTCGCCCCCCCGATCCATGACCGCCGCGTGCAGCGCCAGGGTCTGCCGCATCTGGGGCTGGTCGGGGGCGTAATAGAGCCGCATCGATTCCCCTTTGGCCATGTTCCGCTGATAGGCCATCCAGCGGACCACCTGCCCCCAGAACCGGTAATGGTACTTGTCTTCGACCCCCTTGCGCCACCGCCACGCTCCGTCGGTGCCCATGAAGAGGACTTTGCCCGCCCCGTACGTCTTGGTGACCAGGAGCGGCAACCGCCCGAACTCGTTCGAGGAGTCTTTGTGAACGCACAGAACGTCGCTTCCCGGCTTGGCCTTCAGGACCGGCGCATGCCACTGAAATCCCGGGAGCGATTCCCAGACTTCGATGTTGTCTTCCTGAGTGTCGGCGAGTTTCGTGAGGAGGCTGCGGCGGCCCAGCTCGGTCAGCTCGAAGTGGCTGGGAGTCCGTGACCCCCACCCCTGCGGCTGCCCCGGATCGAACACGACCGGGCACAGGTCCCCCAGCTCCGTCTCCATCAGCGAATACTCCCGCCCCTGCATCCCCGGCATGAACACCAGACCGCTCGCCTGATGCTCGACCAGCCCCTTGAGCAGTCGGCACTGCTCGGGCGTCAACTGGCTGTCGTCCAGCCCCACGTCCCCCAGAAAGACCACGTCGAATCTGGACAGCTCGTCCAGCCCCGCGGGGAACTGCTTGATGTAATCCTTGTTCCCGCCGCCCGGCTTGCTGAGGCCCGGGTGGAACAAGAGGCACGACACCTCGACCCCCGGATCGCGCGACAGGGCGTTCCGCAGATATCGGTATTCCCACCGCGGGTACGACTCGACCACCAGCACCCGCAGTTTCTCTTCGCGGATCGAAATGGGCGCCGTGACGCGGTTGTTATCCTGAATCGTCTCGTCGCCGTGCGGCGGGACCGTCAGCGTGATCGAATAGTCGCCGACGGTCTTCGGCTTCCACATCAGCCAGTCGCTGGTCCTCCCCATGGCGGCGATCTTCACCTCTTTCGACACTTCCTCCCCCTCCGAGGTCTTGAGGGTGACGGTGGTCGTGTAATCGCGCGCAAGCGAGCTGTCGATGGTGAAGGGAATGCGGACCGCCTTGCCGGCCACGCCGAAGGTCGGCGCGTCGAGGCTCACCAGATCGACGTCGGGGAGCCGCGTCGGGCTGCCCACTGCAACGGTGAACACCGGAATCCCCTTCAGCCGCAGCCGCAGCGCCGCCTGCACCGGCGGCTGCCCTTCGTTCCAGTCCCCGTCCGACACCAGCACGATCCCCCGCAGGTTGGCGAATTTGTCGGGGGCCTCGGCGAGCGGCGTATGGAGATCGCTCCCCCGCCCCGGTTCCGGAGCCGAGAACGACTCGATGACGACGTTCAACTTCTCTTCGAGCGGCTTCCAGGCTGCCGGCTGCGTGAGCGCCGCGATCGCCTCGTGCCGGGTCACCTGCAGCGAGGCCGTCTGACCGGCCGGCTGGCAATCGCGGGTCTCCATGCTGGTGGAGGCGTCCCACAGCACGGCGATCGACGGTTTCTCGTCGGGGCGATACTCTTCGACCCATTCCGGCTGGTTGTACAGGAACGCCGCCAGGCACACGATCGAAAGCCGCAACAATTCGAGCAGCCCCACCGCCCGGCGATACCCGCTGCGATGCCAGGCCAGGGCGCAGAAGCCCGCCGTAATCAGAACCCCGGCGATCGACACGGCGATCGACCACGGCGTCCCGGCAAATCGAAGCTGGCTGAGAAAGTTCATGTTTCAAAACACGTCACGAAATTTAGACAGAAAAATCCGGGGCAGAAAAATGAGACGCCTGCACCTCGATTATGAAACCCGCGACTTAGAGATTTCTTCTGCACTCCATTTTTCTGTCTTTTGTGTCTTTTCGCGTCCGTTCGCATT
>JBLMWR010000884.1:0-12990 GCA_050257335.1 Deltaproteobacteria bacterium
CACCGATCAACCTCGGCTGCGGGGTCGATCTGTCGATTCGCGAAACAGCGGAGCTCATCAGGAACGTCGTCGGTTACCCGGGCGAGCTGCTTTTCGACTCTACGAAGCCCGACGGCATGCCGCTCAAATCGCTCGACTCGACGCCGCTCAGACGCATGGGGTGGCAACCGAGAACGCCGATCATCAATGCCCTGACGGAAACATACGAAGCGTTCCTCGACAGGTACCGCAAACTGCAACAGGAAGGGACTCATGTACGAGCCGCTGTATAGGACGCTCTACCGAATTCGCCGCGTCGAGGAGGAGATCGCCCGGATTTATCCGAGCGACAGGCTCAAAAGCCCTGTGCACCTCTCGATCGGGCAGGAGGCGGTCGCCGCGGCCATGTGCGCGCCCCTGATGCGGGAAGACATCGTGTTCGGCACCTATCGCAGCCACGCCTCGTATCTGGCCAAAGGGGGCGATCTCATGGCGATGCTCGCCGAGATGTACGGCAAGGCGACCGGCTGCACGAAGGGGAAGGGCGGGTCGATGCACCTGATCGACGCCGACGCGGGGGTAATGGGGTCGTCGGCCGTGGTCGGCACAACGATCGCCAATGCCGTCGGCTACGCCTATGCGGTCAAACTGCAGCGGAAAAAGACCGTGGTTATGAGTTTTTTCGGGGACGGAGCGACCGAGGAGGGGGTGTTTGCCGAAAGCCTGAACTTCGCCGTCCTGAAAAAGTTGCCGGTCGTCTTCGTCTGCGAGAACAACGGTTATGCGATCCACACGCATCAGACGAAGCGGCAGGGATTGCCCGACATCTGCGCCAGAGCCAGCGCGGCAGGGGTCCCGGCCGAGCGGATCGCCGACAACGACATTCTCAAAATGCACGAACGGGCCACGGCGGCCGTCAACGCCGTGCGGGATGGCGCGGCCGCCGGTCCGTTCTTCTTTGAATGCCAGACGTACCGCTGGAAGGAGCACGTGGGTCCCAACGAGGACTTCAAACTCGGCTACCGCACGCCGGCCGAAGCCCAGCCGTGGATCGACAATGACCAGGTTGCCCGGGTGGCGGCGCTGGTGTCTGCCGGAATCCGCGGGCAGATCGAAGCCGAGGTGGAGGCCGAGATTCAGGAAGCGATCGCCTTCGCCGAGGCCAGTCCCTTCCCCGATCTCTCGGAACTGATGACCGACGTCTTCCATACCCCCGCCGGATCCGCCACGAACAAGAAGGCCGCCTGACATGGAAAGCACCCTGTCCCTCGATCGCTCCCCGTCGCGACCCGGCGCCAAGTCGCGCTCCCGTTCCATCGACTCCCCGGTGCTCGCGCCAGAAACCGAGCGGACGCTGTCGTACGTGGACGCCGTCCGCGAGGCCTGCGACCAGGAAATGGAACGCGATCCGTCGGTGATCGTGTTCGGCCTGGACGTGGACGACCCGAAGGCCATTCAGGGAACGACCCGCGGGCTCGTCGAGAAGTACGGGCCCGAGCGCGTCTTCGGGACGCCGCTTTCGGAAGACGCCATGACGGGCGTCGCCATCGGCGCGGCGCTCGCCGGGCAGCGGCCCGTTCACGTCCATATCCGCATGGACTTTCTGATGCTGTCGATGAATCAGTTGGTGAACGTGGCCGCCAAGAGCTCGTACATGTACGGCGGACGCGTGAAGATCCCCCTCGTCGTGCGGTCGATGATCGGCAAGAGCTGGGGCCAGGGAGCGCAGCACTCTCAGGGGCTGTACTCGTTCTTCATGCACGTGCCGGGCCTTAAGGTGGTCGCCCCGACCACCCCTTACGACGCCAAGGGGTGCCTGATCGCCGCCATCCGCGACGACAACCCCGTGATGTACATCGAACACCGGATCCTGCACTTCCAGAAGGGAATGGTCCCCGAGCCGTCGTACGCGGTCGGTCCCGGCAAGGCGCGCATCACCGCGCCGGGAGAAGACGTGACGCTGGTGGGGATTTCGTACATGCAGCTCGAGTGCCTGCGGGCGCAGCGGCATCTCGCCGAGGTCGGTGTCGCCGCCGAGGTCATCGACCCGATCTGGCTGGCTCCGCTGGATATCGACACGATCGTCGAGTCAGTCCGTAAAACGGGCCGGCTGTGCGTCGTGGACAACGGCTGGACCACCTGCGGCGCGGGGAGCGAGATCATTGCGCAAGTCCTCGAACGGCTGCAGGGGGAACGCGACATCCGCGTCAAGCGCCTGGGCTTCGCTCCCGTCACCTGCCCGACCTCGCCTCCCCTGGAAGCCGAGTTCTATCCCGATGCCCGTCGCATCGCGGCGGCGTGCAATGACCTCGTGCGGGGCTGCCCGCAGGGCTGGCTGCCGGAAGAGCGCTCTGATCTCAAGGACATCGAATTCAAAGGACCGTTTTAAAGTACGTCAGGCCTACAGCCTGACGGCAATGTGGATGCGAGTGGCGTTCGCGAGGAACAGGCCGACAGTCCTGGCCCCGAACGGGCGGCGGATATGTTGGCCGGCAACGGTGGAGGAGATCGGGTGACCGGCTGCAGTCAGGCTGTAAGCCTGACGTACATTGCTGACGCAAGGAACAAGACGCTATGACAACGAACGCGACGGTAGCCACGGCCCGGAAGATGGACTGGCCGCTGATGCGCAACAACATCACGCGGGCCGATCTCGACGCGCTGATCGAGTTTCTCGGTCAGGACGACCCGATTCTCACCCAGTCGCAGAACGTCCGGGCTTTCGAGCAGGAATGGGCCGCCTGGGCGGGGGTCAGGCACTGTGTCTTCGTCAACTCGGGCGCGTCGGCCAACCTGCTGACGATCACCGCCCTCCGCGAGCACTTCGGGATCGGGGAGGTCCTCGTCCCCACGCTCACCTGGGTTTCCGACATCGCTTCCGTCCTGCAGTGCGGAATGACGCCCGTCTTCTGCGACATCAACCCCCGCACGCTGGGAATGGACGAAGACGAGATCCTGCGGAAAATCACCCCCCGGACGAAGGCCGTATTTCTGACCCATGTCCTGGGATACAACGCCCTCACGCCGGGGCTGCTCGCGGAGCTCAGGGCCCGCGACATTCCCCTCGTCGAGGACGTCTGCGAATCTCACGGCGCCACGCTGAACGGAAAACGGCTCGGCTCCTTCGGCCTGGTCTCGAACTTCTCCTTCTACTACGCCCACCACCTCAGCACAATCGAGGGAGGCATGGTGTGCACCAACGATTCCTCGATTTACGAGACGGTGCGGATGCTGCGGTCGCACGGTATGGTGCGCGAATCGGCGTCGGCAGAAGTCCGGCAGTCGTATGCCGACAAATATCCCGACCTCAACCCCGAGTTCATCTTCGCCTTCCCCGCCTACAACATGCGCAGCACCGAGCTCAACGCGGTGATCGGCCGGTCGCAGCTCAAGCGGCTCGACGAGAACAACCGGCTGCGATCGCGGAACCTGAAGCTGTTCCTCGACAATCTCGATCCGTCGCGGTACCAAACCGACTTCGCCGTCGAGGGGAGCTGCAACTATGCCTTCACCCTCGTGCTCCGCGATCCGAACCACGTCCTCTGCCGCAACGTGATGACCGCGCTCAAGCAGGCGGGGGTCGAGTACCGGCGGGGCATGTCGGGAGGCGGCAGCCAGGTGCGCCAGCCGTATCTTCGCAAAGTCGTGGGGGACGATGCCTGGAAGGAATTTCCGAAGGTCGATCACGTCCACTTCCACGGATTCTACATTGGAAATTATCCGGGACTCGAACCGGAGAAGATTCGGCAGTTGTGCCAGCTTTTGAACTCGCTCCCGGTCGCAGAACAAATTTCCGCGGCCGCGTGACGGCAGCCGGCACGCCGAGCGTGTCTGCTGCTTGAAAATGGAACCAATTCGCGCAAGGAGACGCACGATGACCAGGCCCAGGCCCGACGTGGTCCTCATCAATCCCCGCAGCCGCACGCAGGTGTATCAGGGGCTGGGGACCGACTTGGCCGCCATCGAGAACCCCGTCTGGGCGGGTCTGATGGCGACGTTCGTCCGCCGGCAGGGACTGACGGCGGAAATCATCGACGCCGAAGCCGACGAGCTGGCCCCGGCGGAAGTGGCGCAGCGCGTCGCCGAGCTCGACCCGATCCTGAACGTGGTGGTGGTCTACGGCCACCAGCCGTCGGCATCGACGCAGATCATGCCCGCCTCGGGGGCCGTCGCCCGGGCGCTCAAGGAAACCGCGCCGGAACAAAAGGTGTTGATGGTGGGAGGCCACGTCGCCGCCCTGCCGGGCCGCACGCTCGAAGAGGAAGCCTGCGACTACGTCGGCGCCGGGGAAGGCCTGTTTACGATCGTCGATCTCGTCCGGGCGCTGAAGGCCTCGCCGTCGCACCCCGAGCTGAGCAAGGTGCGCGGCTTGTGGTATCGCGAAAACGGCGCGATGAATTTCACCCCCCACGCCCCCCTGGTGCAGAACGTCGACGTCGAAATGCCGGGCATCGCCTGGGATCTGCTCCCCATGCGCAAATACCGCGCGCACAACTGGCATTGCTTCGACGATCTCAAGCGCCAGCCCTACGCCGCCATCTACACCACGCTCGGATGTCCCTACCACTGCACCTTCTGCTGCATCCAGGCGCCGTTCAAAAGCGGCGAGAAGGAGCTGGGGCTCAAGGAAACGGCCAACAGCTACCGCTACTGGAGCCCGAAGCTGGTCGGCGACGAGCTGGAAAAGCTCGCCAAAATGGGAGTGCGGAACATCAAGATTGCCGACGAGATGTTCGTGCTCAACAAAAAGCACGTCCTGGGGATTTGCGACGAAATCATCGCGCGGGGG
Organism: Deltaproteobacteria bacterium; assembly: GCA_050257335.1. Taxonomy (GTDB): domain Bacteria; phylum Planctomycetota; class Planctomycetia; order Planctomycetales; family Planctomycetaceae; genus JACQFH01. The sequence continues at coordinate 4,769 of JBLMWR010000884.1, forward strand.
CTGGATTTCAACATCTGGGCGTACGCCCGCATCGACACGGTCAAGGAAGGAATGCTTCCCCGGTTGAGGGAAGCCGGGTTCAACTGGCTGGCCTTCGGCATCGAGGCGGCCAATTCGCGGGTCCAGGCCGACGTCGACAAGCGGTTCGACGAGGAAGACGTCTACGAGACGGTGGCGAAGGTCAAGGCGGCGGGGATCAACATCATCGGCAATTTCATCTTCGGGCTTCCCGAAGACGATCGGGCCAGCATGCAGGAAACCCTCGACATGGCCCTGAAACTGAACTGCGAGTTCGCCAACCTGTATTCGGCGATGGCCTACCCGGGCTCGCCGCTCTACAACATGGCCCTGGCGCAGGGCTGGGAGCTGCCCGAAAAGTGGTCGGGCTACTCGCAGCACTCGGTCGATTCGAAGCCCCTGCGGACGAAGTATCTCTCCTCGGCCGAGGTGCTTTCGTTCCGGGATGAGGCCTTCCAGAGGTATTTCACCGCCCCCGGCTATCTGGACATGGTGCGGGCCAGGTTCGGCCAGGAAACGGTGGATCACATTCGCCAGATGACCGCGCACAAACTGGTGCGGCAGGCCGTGGTCGCCCAGCCGGCCGCTTGATCTTGAAACGATATGTCTGTTGTGTTATTCCGCTGCGACTCCAACCCCTGCATTCGACGCGCCGAACAGAAAGCGGGCCGATCGCGCACCGCCGTCAGCCTCTGCCATCTGAAAATCGAGAACAATGCCTGCACCGCTTGAGTTCCTCGCCAATCACGCCAAACCCGGGGCCAGGGTCAGCGTCATCCTTCTGGACTGGAACGTCCGCGAGAGCTTCCACAGCCTCCAGTACCTCAACCAGCAGACGGTCGACCGCAGCCGCTACGAGCTGATCTGGATTCAGTTTTACGACAAGAAGCCTCAACCGCTGCTTGACGCCGTGCGGGCCGGCGAAGAGGCCGGCCGGCCGATCGTCGACAAGCTCGTGGTGATGAACTATCCCCGCGATTTCATCTTCCACAAGCACCGCATGTACAACCTGGGGATCGTGCTGGCGGAAGGCGAGATCTGCGTGATCTGCGACTCCGACGCGATGTTCACGCCGACTTTCATCGAAAAAATCATCGCCGCTTTCCAGCACGAGCCGAATTCGGTCGTGCATCTCGACGAGGTCCGCAGCAAGTCGAAGAACTTCTACCCGTTCAACTATCCGACGATCGAGGAAGTTCTCGCCAACCCGTGCATGAACTGGACGGGGCGCACCACCCGCGGATTGAATGACAGCCCCGACATGCTGCACGAGGCCAACTACGGCGCCTGCATGGCGGCGCGTCGGGAGGACCTGATCCGCATCGGGGGGTCGGACGAGCATCTCGACTACTTGGGCTACATTTGCGGCCCGTACGAGCTGACGTTCCGGCTGGTCAACGCCGGCTGCAAAGAGCGCTGGCTCCAGGACGAGTTCCTGTACCATACCTGGCATCCCGGCGAATCGGAGATCAACATCGACTACCAGGGCCCCAGCGACGGACAGGGACTGTCCTCCCGGGCCCTCGACGCCCGCCGCTCGGGCGCCGTCGAACCGGGGCTGGAGAATGACGCCATCCGCGCGCTGCGGCTCGATCCCTGGACCGATCGGCGAACCGCGCTGGCCCGGCTCGAATCTCCCGCCGACGAACAATGGCGCAATTCAGTTCGCATGAGCGCCGCGGAGAGCGCGCCGCGGCTGGTGGTCAAGGACTTTCGGGGATTGCTCGACATCTACCATTTCGGCGGCTGCTGGTACGGCATCCCGACGAGCGATGAGCCCTTTGATCCCGAGAAGGCCAAGTCGGGCGCGTACGAGCGGTGCCTGCGGGCGCATAGCCGGCAGCAACTGGAGTCGTGGATTCCCGATCTGCAGGAAGGGACATGGGTCACGCGGCTGTCGCGACGGTACTTCCCGGAGGCGCGCCGCCTGGCCAAGACCTGGCTCAAAGCGGCCGGCGTCGGATTCGACGTTCCTTTCGATCCGTGCGCCAACGCGGCCCAGGTCGTGCGCGAGGGTTACATCGGCCATAATATCGTCTATTTTCGCGGTGAATTCTTCGCCGCGCACCACTCGATCGGCGAATTCGACCCGACGCGGGTCAAATTCGATCCTGCCAGCCCGGTCATCTGCAGTCAGTCGATCGCCGAGGTCAAAGAGCGGATCTGCCGGCGGATGAAGACGACGCGGGCCCGGGTCGAAGGGTGGCGGCAGGTGAAAGTGCTGGCTGCAGCGGCCCGCGCAGTCAGGCCGCTGGTGCCGGCGATGCTCGTGAGAATCCTTCGCGGCGGGGACCCGGCGGCTGAGGGGTCTGAGCCCGAGGTCGCCATCGCCGGCGTCGTCTATCCGCCGGGAACGCCGGCGCAGCAACAGGCGGGTTAGAATCCGGAAAGTCGAGGTCAATGCCATGGTCAGTCGTCCCCTCGTCGTCGCCGCTCCACGCAGCGGGTTCTCGCTGCTCATCCACGTCACCAACTCCATTCTGGCAAGGCGTTCCGGGGCGAGGCCTCCCGACTACCGCGGCTGTTTTCTTCGCGAGCTCGTCGATTTCTTCAGCGAACAGGCCACGGCGCGGTACCGCCAGGTCTTCGAACGCTTCGGAATCACGTCCGACCTGATTTTCAACGGCGAGTTCGCGCTCCTGGTGGGCGGCCCGAAATGGCTCAGCGCCGACCATCCCGAACGCGCCGGCTTTCGCAAGTACTTCGGCGTCCGCGGGCTGGGGGACTTTCTGCTGGCGACTTCCCATCCCCGCGAGGTGCTCGAGTACTACCCCGTCATCCATTCGCACACCGCGCCCGCGCTGTGGCTCCAGCAGCCGTACTACGACGAGTGCGTCAAGCTGACGTCGATCCGCAACCCCATCGGCATCGTCAATTCGGCCAGCTTCTCGCTGAACGCGATGGCCAGCGAGTATGTCCAGAAATTCATGCCGCGAGTGAGCGAAGACTTTCTGCGGCAGCGACTGGCGCTGTACAAGCTGACCGACCTCGATTTTATCCGCGGCCTGGTGAAATTCCTGAAAAGCTATCTCGATCAGTACCTGCCGGTGCGCGATCAATATCATGTCATGCGGTGGGAGGATCTGATCACCGAGCCGATCGGCACGATCCGCCGCGTCGGGGCGTATCTCGGTTGCGACGTCGGCGAGCAGGAGGCAATCGACATCTGGAAACCCATGGACCACGTGAACCTGCTGCAGCACCACAAACATAACTACCGGCGAGGGAAGGGGATTGTCGGCGACTGGACGAACAGCCTCGTCAACGAACATCTCGAGATTTTCCGCGAATTCGGTTTCGAGAATTATCTCGCCCAACTGGGATACCCGCCGATTCCCGAACTGAATCCTCGAGAATTCTCTCCCTATCAGAAGCTGGTGGCGGCCCACATTCGCCGCGGCGAGGTCTTTCGCAGCACGGGCGACGAGAACCTGTTCAATTTCGCCTTCAACAAGTCGAACATCGACGCCAGCAGTTTCAATTTCAAATCGTTTCCCAAACGCGAATGGACTCACGTCGAACGATCGTGCCTGGCCAGCGACGCGATCGTCGAGGCCGTTTCGGACGCGGCCGAGCAGCTTTGCGCCGATACGAACGCGATCCTGCAGGAGGTGCTGAGCACCAGCCTGAACAGCCGGCGCGTGGCGTCCCGGCTGGTCAGGGACGTGAGCCGGCAGTGCCGCTCCGTCTTTCCGGCACGGGGCGCGATCTACGCAGGCTTCCCGGCCGACCGGCTGGAACGAACTCTGGCCGGATGCGGGTGAAAGGGCGTCCTCCGGTGCGGGAGCGCCGGCGGCCGCAAGGGGCGGGCTGGCGGTGATGAATATTTCGAGAAAGGCTGGCAACAATCATGAAGGAAACACCGGCGGCAATGAATCGATTCCTGGTGACGACGCCCGGTCTTTCGGCCACGCGCTGGCTGAGTTTCGTGCTGGCCAGCCACCCCAACGTCTACGTTGCGCACGGCAAACATTCGCTCGAGTCGGTCATGCACGGGCAATTCGACCGCGAGCGGCAGCAGGGAGACACGGCGTCGCTGGCGCTGGGAAACGTGATGAACGACTTTTACCGCTGCCAGCCGCTCGCCGCCGTCTTCGACATCTATCGCCACATGAAGCCCGACGCCCGGGCTTGGGGAAACGTTCATACGTATACCCTCAGCGAGCTCCTGAACCGGTTTGATCCGGCGGCCGATCTGGCCGGCATCGCCATCGTGAATGTCCTCCGTCATCCGGTCAGCTACATCGCCTCGCACACGGCCCTCGCCCGGTCGGCCCGCGCTTTCCCCTCGTTGCACGCCCATTACCGCGGAATGTTCGATCGGGTGCTGACCGCGTGCCCCGAACTGCTGCTGGTGAAGTGCCGCGATCTGGAAAGTTTTCGGGATTTTTCCGTGAGCTGCTTCAGCGCCGGTCAGATTTTGAACGATCTCCGTTGCGATCATGCGCCGCACTTGAGAATGGAGGAGCTGACGAGTGACGTCGATCGCCTGGCCTGGTTCTGCGAACACCTGACGGGACTCATCTACGGTCGCGACCGCCTGGTTTCGTTCGTCAAGGAGGGGCCGATCAACAGTCATCGTGGAAGGAGCGGGCGCAAGATGCCCGCGGAGATTTGTGCCGAATGGGAAGACTGGCAGTACGACGCGGTGGATTTGCTGCTGTCCGAGGAGCTGTTCATCCGGTTTGAAGCGGCCGGATACGACGTTTCCATGCTGCGTCCCGAAAACCGCCCTCGCGCGTCACTGGCCGGGCCCGCCGGGGCGGAACCGCCGAAGGCCCTGGCGGACTTGGTCGGCCTGCCCGAAGACGCCGCGCCGCAGCTCTCCGCTTTCGCCGACCGGCCGGTGCTGGTGGAGGAGGGCTGCCAGGGATTTAACATCGTGCGTTATGAAGGACGCCACATCGCGCTGGCACAGACGCTGGGGGCGGTCGATCTGCAGCAAGTCGATAAATACTGGCTGGCCGAGCGGTGCCAGTCGCGAGAGGTGCTGATCGCCGCGTCGCTGATCGAGGTCCGACGGGAAATCCACCAGGCGGGGCGCGAGATTCCCTCGGCCGCCGACCATCTGCGGTCGCTGATGTCCGCCACTCCGTTTGCAAGGCTCGTGCGGCCGCTGCGGCGAAAGGCCGCTTGAGGCGCCGTTTCATGCCAAATTCGGCCGAGATCCTTCGAAAGTCGCGAACGGCGTGCAGGTTGATGGTTGCGTGGGTCCGCCGGGCCCTGTGGCGCATCACCGTGCTCATGCACGAGATGTTCTCGCTCGTCTGGGTCCCGCTGGCATGGGCCGCCGGGCTCCATGCAAAAGGGGCCCGACGCCGCCCTCGGCCGCATCCACCCGCGAATGGTCGTTCTGCGGCATCCGCCGCTCCCCGAGTGCTGTTCGTCATGGAGCGCTGGTGCGACTGCGATCCGGAGCGGGGGCCGACCAACAGCGCCCACAATCTCTGCGGTTCGCTGGAGGCCTCCGGGCTGGCCGACCAGCGTTGCTTTTTCTACGACCGTTACACCGCGCGGACCGGGCGGCCGTCGGACGTGGGCCTCATTCGCGAGATCGCCCGCCGCCCCCCTTCCGTCCTGGTCGTCACCGTCGTCCCCGGGCCCTGGCGGCATCCGAGCTGCGTCAGTTTCTGGATCATTCGGCATATCCTGCGGATTCCGCTGGTCTTCGTCTGGTTCGACTTCGCCAATACCGACGTGCTGCGGAAGCTGGCCTGCCTCTATTCGCACCTGGCCACGACCTCCGTCGTCCTCGACGCCCCCGAAGACGTCGCCGGCGACCCCAGCTACCGCCGGCGGTTCCTCCCGCTGTGGACCCCCCAGGACCCGCGGATCTTCGGCCTCCCGGAAACGAACCGCCCGCGCGACATCGACGTCTGCTTTCTGGGGAGCCGCTCGCAGCATCCCGATCGCCAGCAGCTCTTGCAGCGGCTGCGGGAACTCCCCATCCGGCTTCTCGAGGGAGGCGGGCAGCGCGAACAGCGGCTCCCCGTCGAGGAATACGCCGATCTCCTGCGGCGATCGAAAATCGTCATCAATTTTTCGCGGGCGCTCGGCAGGTCGCCGAAAGACCAGGTGAAGGGGCGGGTCTTCGAAGCCACGCTTTGCGGCGCGATGCTGCTGGAAATGCGGAACCGGCAGACCCCCCACTGGCTCGATCCAGAGGCTGATTACGCCGAATACCAGGGGGCCGACGATCTCGTCGCCCGGGTCGAGTGGTTTCTGCGGAACGACGCCGACCGCGAGCGCATCGCCCGCCGCGGTTGCGCCAGGGCCCACGCGCTGTACACCGCGGAACGGTTCTGGGAAACCGTCTTCGCACGAACAATCTCCGACGTGCGACGGCCCTTCCGGGCCGTCGCCGTCGCCCCGGAAGGGCCGGCCTGCGTGAATACTCCCGGTTGACCGAAGCCTGGTATGACGCCGCCAATTTCCGTCGCCCTGTGCACGTTCAACGGTTCGCCCTTCCTGGACGAGCAGTTGCAGAGCGTCGCCGCGCAGACCCTATTGCCCGCCGAGTTGCTGATCTTCGACGACGGCTCGAGCGACGACACGGTCGCCGTGGCGCGGCGATTCGCCGGGACGGCCCCGTTCCCTGTTCGCGTCCACGTGAATCAGGCCAATCTCGGCTGCCGCGGGAATTTCGCCGCCTGCATCGCCGCCTGCACGGGCGAGACGATAGTGCTCTCCGACCAGGACGACGTGTGGTTGCCGCACAAGCTGGAACGGCTGGCCGGCGTGCTGGCGGCCCAGAGCGGGGCCGCGTTCGCCTTCAGCGATGCGTTGATGGCGGACCGCCACCTGAACCCGCTCCCGTGGACGCTCTGGGAAGCGAAGGCGTTTACCGCGGCGGAGCGGCGAGCCTTCGAACGCCGGCGCGGATTCGACGTGCTGCTGAGGCGGCAAATCGTCACTGGGGCGACGTTGGCCTTTCGCGCGCGCTTTCGCGACCTGCTTTTGCCGATTCCTCCCGGCTGGGTGCACGACGAATGGATCGCACTGGTCCTCTCGGCGGTCGCCTGGGGCGTTCCCCTGCCCGAGCCGCTGATCCGGTACCGGCAACACCCGCGGCAACAGATTGGCGAGAGGCCTCGCAGCCTCTACGAGCAATACTTGCGCGTCCGCGGCCGCGCCCACGAAGACTTCGTGCAGGCTGCGGGCGCCGTTCGCGCGGCGGAGGAACGTCTCCGGGAGAAAGCCCCGCAGGCCGGTGAGGCGATCCGGGCGCTGCACCGCAAGTTCCTGCACTGCGACCGGCGGGCGCGCATGCACGCCCCCGGCGCCCGGCGCTGGCCCCTCATTCTCGGCGAATGGTGGCCGGGCAACTACCGCAAATACTCGCGCGGCTGGAAGTCGCTGGCGCAGGACGTTTTCCTCTAACTCCGAGATTCCGATCTTTCATGCCCGAATGAATATCTATGGGTGTATAAACCTTAAAAAATTCTCTCTTGCGTGAAGCGCACCGGCAGCCGCGCGCAACTCTCCCGCAGTTGGAACGTTAGAGCGTCGCCGGCGCCCTCCGAGCGAGCGCCGACCGGGGAGCGCGAAAACGCGCGCCGATTGACAGAATTCGGTGCAAAGCCAAGGGCGGCATCATGCTGAGCGCGTATGAATGTTATTCATCCGGCAGCCAGCGTTATACATGAGCGCCGATTGTTGCGACTGCTGGGTTCCCGGTCATCCGCAGCCTTCCCATCCCGCCATCTCCGTGGCGCAGGTTTCCCAACCTGCCACCTTCGATCGGCTCTCCCGAATGGACGACGAGTTCAACCCGGGCTGGCCCGGGCCTCCGCCTTTCGCCTCCATATTCAAAAGAGACCACTCGGCCTGTCGCACCGGTCCGGCGGTCCCGCTTCGGCCACGCGCCGCGATCAACCGGCGACTGACAGCAAGTCGAGGGACGTATTCACGTCGTCGATCCGCTGGACCGTAATGTAGACATCTCGCTCCGCGAGATGGTCTGCGGGCATGCCTCACACGGCTGCCGTCCGAGCCACGCAGACCTCGGACTGCTGGCACTTTGCCTCGGCGGATAATTTCGACTGCGGCTTGGAAAGCTGGCCACGGCGCGGGAGCCGATCCGGCGAGGAACGCACAGACCTCATCTCGCGGAGCGAGATGACCAGTGCGTCTGTAAGCGTATTTGGCCAGAGAGGTGAAAGTCCACTCCAGGTAGACACACTCCGGCCTGAAACTGACTGTAA
>JBLMWR010000885.1:0-5817 GCA_050257335.1 Deltaproteobacteria bacterium
GCGCGGCCCATTTCATCACCTTCAACGGCAACGTCTGTGAACGGCTGCACGGCCACAACTGGCGCGTGGCGGTCGAGGCGTCGGGGGGGCTGGATGAAAACTTCTACGTCATAGATTTCATCGCCCTCCGTGACGCCGCTCAAAAAATCGTCAGCCAGCTCGACCATCGGATGCTGCTTCCGACCGAGCACAAGAGTATCAGCGTATGGACCAGCGAAAAAGAGGTGGAAGTCACCTTTGAAGACCGCCGCTGGGTGTTTCCGCGGGAGGATTGCCTGTTGCTTCCGATCGAGAACACGACCGCCGAGCGGCTGGCGTGGTGGATTGGCGGGCGATTGCAGGAAGAACTGCCGCCGGCGGTCCTCGCGGGCCTCACGGCGATCGACGTCGAAGTCGAAGAGAATTTCGGGCAGTGGGGAATCTGCCGGATTCCGATTCACGGGTAGGACCCGCTCATCGGATCCGCCCCGGCAGGAAGCGGTTTTTCGAAAAACTTTCAAAAAACTTCGCGCCCGGCCTCAAGATCGGCAATCTGCCGGCGAATCACCTGCCAGAGAGCGGCCGGTCGGCGGCTGCTGACAATTGGCCACGGGGCCGGTTCAGCACCACAGCTTCCAGGAGACCCAAATCATGTTGTTCGTTGCAAAAAAGACTTTGATCGGTGTGGCGGTCGCCGCCGTGCTCAGCACGCTCGTATTCGGCCGCGATGTGTTCAGTTACGTCAAGACGTTCGGCTGTTCGGCCCGCGAGGCGATCAAGGCCGAGGTGCCGATCGAGTTCGAGATTCAGCGGGCCCGCGACATGGTCGCCAATCTGGTCCCCGACATCCGCAAGTGCATGCACGTGATCGCCGAGGAAGAAGTGAACGTCGAGCACCTCTCGGCGGAGATCGCCCGGGCCGAAACCGATATGAACAAGCAGAAAGAGGAGATCCTGGCGCTGCGCCGCGACGTTGACCAGGGGCGACAGACCTATCAGTATGCCAGCCGTACCTACACTTCGCACGAAGTCAGACGCGACCTGGCGTCGCGGTTCGAACGCTACAAGATCGCCGAGACGACGCTGGCCAGCAAGCGGCAGATCCTGGCGGCGCGCGAGAAGTCGGTCGCCGCGGCCCGCGAAAAGCTTGACGGCATGCTGGCCTCGAAGCGCGATCTGGAAGTGCAGCTCGAAAATCTCGACGCCCGGCTGAAGACGGTGCAGGCCGCCCAGACCGCCAGCAGCGTGCAGCTCGACGATTCGCAACTGGCCCGCGCCAAGAAGCTGATCGGCGACCTCAACAAGCAGCTTGACGTGGCCCAGAAGATGCTCGATGCCGACGGCAAGTTCACCGGCCTGATTCCGGTCGAAACTTCGAACCAGGTTCCCGAAGACCTGTCGAACCAGATCGACGAGTACTTCGGCAAGGGAGCGAAGCCCGCGCAAACCGAGACCGACAAGTCGGTCGCCGAGCGGGGTTCGCTGTAACGACCTTGTGAAGCCGGGCTGCGTTCGCAGCCCGGCAGCCAGGGTCGCAGGCACTCCGAGGTTGTGAATTTTCTGGTTTGCGGCGTTGCCGGCCCCTTTCCGTGGGGCGGGCTTCTTCAGCCCGCCCGTCACCCCATGGATCCCGTCACCTTATGGATGACGTATGGTCACCGAATTCGGCTGACGATTGCCCCGCGGCACACGCAGTTCTCAGCCTGGGCTTTCGTTTCACGTTCGGCGCGGGCGGGCTGAAGAATCCCGCCCTGCAAAAGCTCTAACCCTCGGATCGTGCCTGCCACGTTTGCGGTTTCGAGTCGGCGGTTTTGCCGCCATGTGCGGCGGTCGGGTATACTCACGGGTGCCACCGAATTGCGTGAACCAGATGCGCTGCCGGCACGTTATGGCTTTGGACATTTCGGGTCTTGGATTTCGGAATTCTTCAGACATTCAGATTTCGTCATTCGTCATTTTCGTGAGACTACGTCCCTCTTTCGGATGAAGCGTCGGCAATGAGCGCCCTGGCCATGTCGGAATACATCCTCGGATCGAACCCCTCACCCGCCGCGGGCGAGAAGTTCGTCGTCTGGATCGACCAGGCCGGGGCGTTTCTGTTGTGTCTCGCGAACGAGGTGACGATCGGCGGGCCGGCGGCTGATGGCGTGGGTGCTGATGTGTCGCTGCTGGCCAACCTCTCCCGCCGGCATGCGACGTTCGTGCGCTCGGGAGAGCGCTACCTGCTCGTCGCGCATGCCCCGGTGCAGGTCGCCGGCAAGCCCGTCCACGACCGGGTCGATCTCAGTGACGGGTACGAAGTCGCCCTGGGGGCGAACGTTCGGCTCCGGTTTCGATTGCCGTCGGTAATGAGCGGGACGGCACGGCTGGAGTTCATCAGCAATCACCGCCCGGCGCGAGCGGCCGACAGCGTGATTCTGATGGATGAGACGTGCCTCGTCGGGCCGGGGGCCGAAAACCACATCCGTTGCCCCGGCTGGCCGCACGCCGTACTCCTCTTTCGCCGCGACGGGCGGTTGTGGTGCAAATCGCGCGAAGACCTGTTTGTGGGAGGCCGGCACGCTCCCGAGGGGGCCGAAGTCGCGCCGGGAGTCGTCGTGACAGGGACCGACATTCGCTTTCGTATCGAGGGGGCATGATCATGAAATTCACCTTTGCACCCGAAGCGACCCCGCTCGCCGGCTACACCATCAAACGCGCCATCGATCGGGGCGGGTTCGGCGAAGTGTACTACGCCCTGAGCGACTCCGGCAAAGAGGTGGCCCTCAAACTCCTGCAGCGGAACCAGCAGGTCGAATTGCGCGGCGTTTCGCAGTGCCTGAACCTGAAGCATCCCAACCTCGTCACCATCTACGACATCAAAACCGACGCCGACGGGGACAACTGGGTCGTGATGGAGTACGTCGCAGGGAAGAGCCTGGAAGCCGTGCTCGACGAGCATCCCCAGGGGCTGCCGCCGGGGGAAGTCGAAGAGTGGCTGGCCGGCATGGCCGCGGGGACAGCCTTTCTTCACGACCGCGGCATCGTGCACCACGATCTCAAACCAGCCAACGTCTTTCGCGAAAACGGGGTCGTGAAAATCGGCGACGTGGGGCTCTCGAAATTCATCACCCCCAGCCGCCGCAGCGCCCAGACCGAAAGCGTGGGGACCGTCTACTACATGGCTCCCGAGGTAGCGCGGGGAAAATACGGCAGCGAGCTCGACGTCTACAGCCTGGGCGTGATCCTTTACGAGATGATCGTCGGCCACGTCCCGTTTTCGGGGGAGAGCACCGGCGAAATTCTCATGAAGCACCTCACCGAGCCGCCCGATCTCACGAAAATCCCGCCGCAGTTCCGGACAGTGCTCGGCCGGGCCCTCGAAAAGGACCCGCAGCGGCGGACGCCCGGCGCGGCGCAGTTGCTCGACGAGTTCCGCCGCGCCCGCCAGGGGAAGCCGGTCGCCGAGGAAATTCCGGCCAGCCACTTCGTCGACGTGCCGAAACTGGAGCGGAATGCGACACTCAAGCCCGAAGCGGTGGCCGTCAGCCCGGTGCCACGTAACGGAAATGCCGAGACGGCGCACTATCGGGGAGGTCAGAACGGCGCCGCGGATCCGTCCCCTCATCCGAAGCCCCCGACCTGCCCCGCGCCGCTCGCGCGCAGCGCCGGAGAGCACTGGGGTAGATTCGTTGACGAGATCCGCCGCAAGCCCTGGTTGGGCGTCGTCATCGTCATCGGCGTGCTGGGATTGTGGCGGGCGGGTCCGCGCGTTCATTTCGGCGCTGTTGGGGGCACGGGGTTCGTGGAACTGCTCGTTCTCGCCGGGGTCAGCCTGCTGGTCTACCGGGCCGTGACGAAAGCCGTTGGCGCGGGGCAGCCTTCGCCCGGGTACTCGCCGCCGGGTCAGAGGCCGGCCGTTCATCCCCCGGCGCCAAAATCGCTGGCGGTTCCGCCCCCCGTGGTCCAGCCCGTCGTGGAACGCAAGACCGCCGCTCCGCCGGCGCCACAGCGAACGCCCCCTCGTTCCGCAACGCCGGACACGATCCGCGAGATCGCGCTGCGCACTCGCCTGAGCGACCTGACTGGGTCGATGACAATGGCCGTGCTGTGGAGCGCGCTGGCCACCACCGCAGCAAGCGTCGTGGCGGACCGGCTGCCTGTCTTCCACCACAATCTCATGACCCACGTCGGAACGCTCCTGCAAACTCCGGCCGGCCTGGGATTGTTCGGCGTCACGACGGTCCTCGGCGCCTGGGCGATTCTGGTCGCGTCGAAGTTGCGGGAAGGAAGCGGCATCCCCGGCCGGCAACGGCGGCTGATTCAGACGGCGCTCGGAGCCGCAGTCGGCGCGTGCGCCTGGTGGCTGCACCACACGCTGCTGATCGATCTGGGATACCAAAACGCGTTTCCCGGACTCGTGCAGCACGTCGGTCAAATCAGCCTGTTCGACGATTCTCCGGCGCGACAGCCGGCACTCGCCGCGTATGTCCTCTTTTTCGCTGCCCTCTTTGGAATCCGCCGCTGGTGGTGGCTGGCGGACGCGTTTCGTCCGAAACGGTTCCGCCTCGGCTCGGTGGTCTTCACCGGCCTGGCGGCATTCTTCATTCCGGCTGCGTTCGTGTTCCATCAGGACTGGGGAGTGCTCTGGGGAACGGCGATCGCCGCGGTGGTCCAGCTTTCGGCTCCCTGGGTGCCGGCGAAGGATAGGGCGGCGCTGGTGCAGGGAACGGCGACAGGGAGCAGAATACAGTCTGCGTAATCCGGTTTATTCTGGTAGGGTGAGTCAGGCTCGCGCATGTAAAAGGTGGGTCGTCGCAAGCGGTACAAATTGGAACTCACGCACTGTCTGATTTGAGAGTCCTTCATAGCAAGCGACGACGCACCGACGCTTCGGCTTGCTCGACCCACCCTGCGTTAGTGTGAACCAGCCAGGCCGAGACGAGGAGTCATCATGCAATCCATCCCTTCCGCACCGCAAATTCAATTCGCCCCGACCTGGCTGGGGCTGATTTTGATCCTGGCCACCGGACTGGCGTTTCTGGCGTTTGTCGCCGTGACCACCGTCATTCTGTCTGCCGGCAAACCGATCGTTCCGTGGCAACGGCTGAAATCGCTCGCCGCCGCACTGGCCCTGATCGTGCCGGCCCTCGCGGTCGTCGTATTCATCGGGTATTTCTGGATGGCGACAGCGGTCGTCCGCACCGAGAGGTCGCCGGCACGTGTGCAGCTCAGTGGATCGCGTCCGGCAATCGCCGGGAACGAACGGTCGAATTCCAGCATGCCGTCACGTCATAGAGTCAAGGCGACCACAGTCAGCGCCGAGGTAAAGCAAGAGAATGAACCGGCGGTCGCCTCGGCTGATTACGCTCGCCCCGAACCGGAATAAGCCGAAACGACCCCCCACCATACGGCGCAGGCGCTGACCGGAGTTCTGCGGGTTCGCGGGACGGCCTCGGCGCCGCCCGACTGGGCCGGAAAAGATCCCGTTCCAAGCGGCGACGGTGTGCTGGTCGCGCTCAGCAGCCAGCGGTTCGCGACGATCGGCGAGGCGGAAGAGCAGGTGACGGCGCAGGCGGTCGATTATTTGAGAAAGTTTTACCGCGACGAGTATCCGCTCCGTGGGGACTGGACGGTACCGGTTGCGGTCATCGAGCAGAACGCCCTGAATTCCGTCGTCGGGGAGATGTTCGACAAGGACTTCGGAAACGGAGTGACGCAAAAGATGTACCGGGCGCACCTGCGGCTCGACGTCAATTCCGCCCTGCGGCAGGCCGTGCACGCGTCGTGGCACGATCAGATCGTCGCCCGGCGCCTCACCGAGCTGGGGGGCATCCTTGGCCTGGCGACCCTCATGCT
>JBLMWR010000886.1:0-5898 GCA_050257335.1 Deltaproteobacteria bacterium
TGGGCGAGTACCCGTCGTCAATTGAACCAGGACGAAGTCATTGAAAGCGTCACCCATTTTCCGGCAATTCGGAAACGACGGGTCATCCCAGTCTTCCCAGCCTGCCACATAAACGTGAGTGGTACTTTTCCCTGGTCTCAATTCCGCGGGAGAAGTGCGGGACTATTGTTCGAGCCGGTCGCGATTTCGCGACCCGGCTGCCGGTGAGGTGCGTTTTGCGTGATCCTTTTTCGGCCGTCGCCGCGGATGGGTCCGCGTGTCGGTTTCAGCCGCGGGGAGTTCGCCGTATTCCCCAGCACCGTCCGTGCCGAAACTGGTGCTGCCAAAAAACGTCCTGGCGTTGCCGACCAGATCTTCAGAACGATACTCCTTGTACGGCAGCAGTGGATGCTTGATGACAAACGCATGGTCGAGAGCACCGCGCTCGCCAGTGAATCCGGCCATCAAGTTCTGCATTTCCGGTCCGAACGGAGGCTGAAACTGTTTCGACAAATCGCGGAGTCCCGGCGTGCTGATCATCCGGGAGGCAGGATCTTCATCAAACCGCCGGCGCGCGAGCTCACGGGTGAACTTCTCGTGCGCCGCCACCAGGAATGCCTTGCGCCGGGCTGAATCTTTGATTTTGGCAAGCTCGCGCCCGGTGGCTTCGGCGAACTGCAATTCGGCCAGCAATTCCTCGGGCCCCACGTAGCCCGACAGAACGTGAAAGATCTCGCCGGCCGGGGAGATCGTGATCATCTGCACGTTGTGCTCGCCGTTGCCCCGCAAACACGGCCCGACCGGATCGCGGGGGTGATGCGAAAACGATTCTCCCGAGTTGGGATCACCTTTTGTATTGACGTAAGCACACACGAACTTGTCGTTCAACAGGCGATTGACGCCGGCGTTTGAGAGCGACACGGCCCTCAGGCGGTGGGCGGCGCTTCACGAAAAGCCGCCCAGGTCGCCGAGCATCCGCAGCCAGAAGACGGGCTTTGCCGGTGAACCGGCTGCCGCTTCCCGCAACGCTCCCTCGACCGAGTTGTGCCAGGAAAGTCCGTAAAGCTCCTGTTGACCCGCGCCGGACCGTTTCTTGGATTTCGGGGCCTTGGGCGGCGCCGCGGCGGCATCGGCCGACAGCGTCCAGAGCAAGGATGCCGCGATGAATCCCGCCAGGAGCCGGTCTGCCAACTGCCACAAATGACGTGCGAATTGCATGGTTACCTCCGGACAACGCTTGCTTTCGTTTACCTCAATCGAATCGCGATCATTTTTCTTCCGCAGGGACCTCCCGGGGGAAGGGAACGGGGACGTCGTGCAGCGTGAACGGGACGCGTCTTGTGTCGCCTTCATGAACGGGGAGGGTTGCCTCGATGGATCGGATCGACACGTTCTCGGGGAGAGGATCGAAAATGAACTCGTAACTGATCATGTTCTCGTCCCCGGTCCCGCCATTTTTCGATTCCCCGCGCTTTTCAGACTTTCTCTCCTTTCCCTTCGTGCTGCGGCTGGAAGTACTGAATCCACTTCCGCTGCCGAATCCGCTGCCGAATCCACTGCCGAATCCACTGCCAAACCCGCTCCCGGAACCGCTCCCCTGACCGAACTGCGTGCCGAATCCCTGCGATGTTCCCCCTCCGCCGGACATCTCTCTGGGGAGTCGCGTCTTGCCGTCGCTGCGGACGATGGCCAGATCGAGCAGTGCCGCGGCCTGCGCCATGGTCTTGAAGGCTGCCTGGGGATTAAAGAGCTCTTTCGGGAAGGTCGGCCCGGAGACCGACGCGCGGACGTGGATGCCGTCTTTCTCCTTCCTGACTTCGTCGAGCCGGACGGTCTTGCCCCCCTCTGTACGAACGATCGGCTTCTTGAGCTCCTCGCCCGGAAACTTGAAATGCAGCAGGACACCCGGGCCGATCAGCAGCTCGCCCTGCAGCTCCTTGAGCAGTTTCGCGCCGGGCTCGTCCTGTGTCAGCAGGATCGTCCCGCGATGGACACCCCACGGATCATCGGTCATGCGCAACGTGGCCTGGATGCCCATCTTGACCGGATCGATGGTCCGGCCTTGATCGTCGATCGCCGAGCCGTTCGACGACACCTCGCAGATCACGCCGTTCGCCTTCTCGGTGTTGGGCACCTCGACGACGAGGTCGATCGCCAGGTTGGGAGTCGGCAGCCCGCCTCCGCCGGCGGGCGCGCCGGGGGGCTTCCCCTGCGCGATGCCGGGAACGAAATCGTCGGCGAATTTCTTGAAAGAGTCGGGATCGTTCGGATCGACCTTTCCACCGAAGGCGCCCGAGACAGCGTTCATGGCCGCTCGCGACATGTCAAACTTCGTCGTCAAATGGCCGGTGGGCTTGCGTACCGCGGCTACAATGACCGTGTACCCTTCCACGGTTGTTCTCGGCCCATTGGCGGGAGCCGGATTCTTGTCGCCACTTCGTTGAGTCGCTTTCCCGGCCGCGGCAGCCGTGGCGCGCGTCCCGGCATTTGATTTCGATTTCCCGGCGGTCGAACGACCCGCCGGAGGGCCTGCCGCGGAAGACGTGCCGGGATGAACCAGCGCGAGGCTCAGCAGGACCGCCGCCCCGCCGGCCACGAGGAGCCGCGCCGCACGACCGCTCAGCGGGGCGTGGCTGCGGGCATCATCGAAGAGCACCTGGAGTCGCCGCTCCAGCGCGTTTTTTCGGGCCATGGCGACTGCGGAAGTCCGACCAGGCATCCGCAGAACGCGAGCCAGATCGAGCAATTGCCGGGCATAATCGCTGGGACGCTCGCCGGCCTGAACCACGCAGTCGTCGCAGGCGTGTTCGCACTCGACCCGCAGCCTGTGCCAGGCGTACCAGGCCAGCGGATGATACCAGAAGAGCGCCGCGGCCAGGCGCCCGACGAGCTGGTACGCCACATCGAACCTGCGGATGTGGGCCAGCTCGTGGAGCAGGACCCGTCGCCGGTCTTCTTCCGGCCATTCCCGCGCCTCGGCGGGGAGCAGAATCACCGGCCGAAAGATCCCCCAGGTGAGCGGAATCAGGGAGTCGCGGCCCTGCCGCAACTCGACTGGCCGACGGATCGCCCACTGCACGCAAAGCCGCTCGAGCATCTGCCGCCAACTGGAGTCCATCACCAGGGCCGAGTGCCGCCGCCGCCATTCGTTAGAAAGCAGGCCCACGAGCGCAGGAAGGAAAATCGCGGCGCATCCCATGCCCCACACTGAGATCACCCAGGCCGGAAGGCCCGGTCCACCCGCGGTTTCAACGATGGTCTGGTGCGCGGGCTTGCCACCTGGCCCTGCCGTGCCGGTGATCGCCGCTGGCAAACCCTTCTGGGGCGCTCGCGTCGCGCCAGATTCAAGACCGCTCAACATTCCGGAGACGGAATCTGAAGCGGGTTGTGGGATGGTATTCTGAGTGAGGGCAACATTTGCCGGTTCGGCTCGGGAGCCGGCCGCCGATGCTCCCTCCGTGGCTGGCAACACCGGCAGTCGCCATCCCGGTAAACTCCAGGAAAGGCCGGGGAGCAAAATCAGGCCGCACAGCGTCACGGCCCACAGCCGATGGTGGAAGGCCGACGATAATCGGCGGAGGAGAATGTCGATCAGGGAAGCCAGGCACAGGAGAATCGTAGCCTTCCCCACAACGTCCGCGACAACGAGCGTCGTCCCGTCGGACAGGACGGCTTCGAAAAGCGATGGCGACATGTCACTTCCCTTTCTGACGGGCTTCGTCGATGAGCTGTTCCAGTCGGGCGATCTCCGTTTCCGAAAGCCGTGCGGCCGAAGCGTGCAGGATGGCCGCCACGGCATCCGTCGCCGAATCAGCGAAAAAGGTCTGCAAGAGGTGCTTGAGGGCCGAACGCCGCGCCGCCTCCCGGGAGCGCACCGGCCGGTAGATGTACTTCGTGCCGACCTGCCGATGCTGCAGAAGGCCCTTCCGCTCCAGCCCGCGAATCATGGTGCGGACGGCGGAATAGGTGGGGGGATCGGCGAGAAGGGCGAGAACTTCCGCCACGGATGCTTCCCCGAGGCGGTAGATGGCGTCCATGATCTGGCGCTCGCGGGCGCCCAGGCCGCCCTGCAGGTTCTGCCGGGGCATCGACAGGTCCTTGAAAAACTGGCGTGTGCGGTCAACCGGCGGGGTCAATCGCCGGAGCAATGTGTTATTCTATTGCCACATGCCATCCTATTGCCACGCCGGCCGGATGTCAATGGCCCTTTCGAAAAAAAAGCACGGCGGAGATTGAACTGGATCGCGGACGAACGGCTGCCATGGCAGATCCCGCGCTGAATGATTGGGATTCACCGTCCTCTCCGGAAACGATAGACTGACCGCCGGTCATTTGCTGGCGAGTCTCGTGTCCGAATTTCCGAAAGGAGCCGATCTCGTGATTTCGAAGCGACTTGCGGGCTGTCTGGCAACCGGACTTATCGCGGCGGTCGCGGTTGGTACGTCAACCGTGTCGTCGGAAAAGAAAGACCCGCCACCGAAGCCGTTGCTCGTTGAATCCGTTCAACCGGACTATTCGAAATGGCAGTCGGTGAAGATCGGAATGTCCGAGGTTGAGCTGACAAACTTGCTCGGCAAGCCGATCGCGGAGATCGAACACAAGCACGTGCAGATCACGCCGACCACGGAGGGCTCTTTGAGGGACCTCTTTTTCGGGCGAATCAAATTCAATTCCCCGTCAACGCCTGAATCGTTTGATTTTTACGTTCTGGTTCACGAGGGCAAGGTGTTGCAAAAGGGACATCCGTTTGGAGGCGAACTGTCACGAAACGGGAAGCCGACGAGGCCGGTGCTCATCTACCCCCGCGACCGGACGAAATTCGATCATGTCCCTCGGTTCGTCGATCTCCGTTGGCAGCCATCCTCCGGAAAATATCCGATTGAATACGCCGTTGAAATTCAGTCCGGCCAATACGAACGTCAGGGAGTCGCCCGCAAGACGACGCTTGCCTATTATGGAAAACAAGACCTGGTCTCTGAGTTGCCGTACGCCGCATTCTCATTTATTGGAGGGTCAGCCCCAGGTCGCTGGCGGGTGAAGGCGAAGAACGAGCTGGGCGAGAGCGACTGGAGCGAATGGCGCACGTTCGTATTCGAGCAATAGCTTGGTGCCACCCACAATCGTCCAGGCGCGAATCGACGGCAGGCAGCGCAACCGGCGCAGCCAGAGCGACTTACCGACGCTCTGTGAGTCGGCCCCGTGAAAATTAATGGATGACACAACCTCGGGAGCTCGAACGAGCATCGGCATAATTCGGGTCTCAATTGATTTACGGTTTCTTAATGCCGCGCGACCGGCAGCGGATCGAAGAATTCGGCGGGGAGGAGGCGCGGGCGGCCGGTGGCGGGGTCGGCGGCGCGCCAGCCGAGAAAGCGCCAGGCTTCGGGGGTGGCGGCGAGGATGCAGAAATCGTCGCTGTCACACAAAAGGATTCACGACCGTCAGGCCATCGTAGTCGGTGCCGGCATCCAGGTCCTTTCGCCTGCTTGACCGGCTCGTCGTCATCTAGTGCATAGACAAAGACGTTTGTGTCAACGGCGTTCATGCAGCTCATCCCGAGTGTAGCGCACGCCGCCGAAATGCAGCGGTCGTTTGCGGAGTTGCGCCTTGAGCGCCTCCCAGGCTGTCGTCGCGGCCGCTGCCGATCGTTCCTCGATGGGCTCGATCGTCACGTTGACGCGAGTTTGATCGGGCAGAGGGAGGCTCTCATCGGGCTTGAGCATGCCATTGACGACGGTGGCCGTCATGCGGGTGGCCATGAGGAGGTACTCTCCGAAAAACTGTCAGTAGATCGATATCAAATTCTACCGTGCCGAATCAGATCGGACAAACCCGCAGATCCAATCGGCTCTCAATCTTACGCTGTATGTTGTCCGCGCTCCAGATTTCGCCGGCACCTCTCTTCCCCGCAAATTGGTC
>JBLMWR010000887.1:0-3115 GCA_050257335.1 Deltaproteobacteria bacterium
AAGCAAGATTCCCATCAGGGGACGAGAATGAAACTCTGGTCTGCGACGCGATTGACGCCGATCGTTTTCTGCTTCACGGCCGTGGCATGGGGGGCTGATTCCGTTGTGGAGCCGGGGGCGAAACCACAGCTTTTGCAGGAGAGCGGGGCGGGGGAGGGGCCGGCGTGGCATCCGCAACTGGGACTCCTCACCAGCGGCGAAGGGCACATCATGTGCCGCGACCGCAACGGAAAAATGTCGGTGTATCGCAAAGACGCCGGGTCGAACGGCCTCCTGTTCGATCGCCAGGGACGGCTTGTCATTTGCGAGCCG
Source organism: Deltaproteobacteria bacterium (assembly GCA_050257335.1). Lineage (GTDB taxonomy): Bacteria > Planctomycetota > Planctomycetia > Planctomycetales > Planctomycetaceae > JACQFH01. The sequence continues at coordinate 313 of JBLMWR010000887.1, forward strand.
GTTCGGCGGCGCGTCACGCGGCTCGAACCCGATGGCGAGCTCACGGTACTCGCCGAGCACTACGACGGCAAACGCTTCAACCAGCCGAACGACCTGACGATCGATTCGAAGGACCGGATCTACTTTTCCGACCCATGCTACGGCGACCGCAGCCACATGGAACTCGTTGATGCCGAGGGGCGAAAGGTCGAGGGGGTCTATCGCATCGATCCCGACGGGCGCGTGACCCGGGTCATCACGCACGAAGCCGATCGTCCGAACGGCCTGGCGGTCACCGCGGATGACAGATTTCTGTTTGTCGCGGACAACAATAACAACAACGTCGGCGGAGCCCGCAGGCTCTGGCGGTTCGACCTCAAGGTTGACGGCACCATCGATGCCGCCAGCCGCAGGCTCGTTTTTGACTGGAAGACGACGCGCGGCCCGGACGGGATGAAGCTCGACGCAAAAGGGCGGCTGTTCGTGGCGGCAGGAATCAACAAGCCGAACCTGCCGTATGAGACAGCGGAAAATCGGACGGCAGGAATCTACGTCTTTTCACCGGCTGGGGACCTGCTGGAAATGATTCCGATTCCTCGTGACGAGACGACGAATTGCGCGTTCGGAGGCGACGACTTGAAGACGCTGTTCGTGACCGCCGGCGGGACGCTGTGGAGCATTCGCGTGACGACCCCGGGAAAGCCCGTCTGGCCGAGGTAGCTCCCGGCCGCAGGGCTAAATGGGCGGCGGACTATTTGAAATCATTCAGCTCATACCGTGCCCCACGAAAGGCGGCGAGGGCGAATTCTTTGGAGGCGACCGTTTCGCGGAAATGGTCGGCGGCGGCCGTCGCGTCTTCGCGGATCAACTGCTTCTGCCCGACGAAGAAATGCGCTTCGCAGACATGCTGGCTTTTCTCGCGGCCGGTCCCCTCAGCGGCGGCCTCGAGCAACTCCTGCTCGGTGGTCTGGTTGAGCAGGAAGGTGCAGATCTTCGCGGTCCAGCCGATCGGAGCATTTTTCCCGGCGAGCGCGGTTTCGAGCAGCGTGCGGGCTTCGGCGGCCTGGCCGGCGCGGGTCTGGGCCAGCGCCTGCCAGGGGAGCAGATACGTCCGTTGCGGCTGTAACTGCCGGGCGCGCGCAAAATCAGCCGCTGCCGCTGGATAGTCCTTCTTGAAGTACTCGGCGAAGCCGCGCTCTTCATAGAGCGCCGCGTCCTGGGGAGCGGCGTTGATGGCGGCGGCGAAATCGGTAAGGGCCGCTGCGGCGTTTCCCTGGGCGACACGCGCGCCGGCGCGCAGTCGCCGCGCGAGATTGGCCGTCCCGGCATCCAGTTTCAGTTTCAGGGCTTCCGAAAAATCTCCTTCGGCGGCCTGGGGGCTGTTTTGTTCCGCCAGGCACATTCCGCGATTGATATAACCGACGGCGAACTTCGCGTCGATCGCGAGACACCTGGTAAAGTCGCTGATGGCCCCTTCCAGGTCGCCTGTTGTCCGACGAAAGTTCCCCCGGTCGTTGTAGACCAGCAGATTGGCGGGGAATTCGGCCACGCATTCGTCGTAGGCGGCGAGAGCCTCTTTTGTGCGGCCCAGCGCGGCGAGCGCCTCGGCCCGTTTGATGTACGCCCCCAGGTGCGCGGGGCTGAGCTTGACGGCTTCGGCATAATCGGCCGCGGCCAGTTTGAAATCGCGCTTCGCGGCATACGCCAGGCCGCGCTGATAGTACAGGTTGGCCCGATCTTCGTCGGTAAAATCCTTCGTGGCCGGATAAGTCAGAACGGGGGTGACGGCCTTGATCGCCATCTCGGCATGTTCCGGGCGGCGCTCAATTTCGGCCAAGGCGGTAAGCCCATAAAGATAGGGAATGTGCAACCAGGGGTACCTGGCTCCCGAGATGCCGATTGCCGTCCGCGCGTCGCTGATTCCCTCGCGAACCTGCTTCCCCGAGCGAGAGGCCTTCCCCAGCTCGATCTTGGCGCTGGCCCGGAGGTGGTAGGCGAAGTGGGGGTTGTCGGTGGGGAAGTTGTCGATCAACCAATTGGTCAATTCGACGACCTTGGCGTAGTCTCGCTGCTGGTATGAGGTGTCGGCCTTGCTGCGGGCCTCGAGGACCTCGGGGGGAGAAGGGCGGTCTCCAACGATGTCGCTGAAGTTGCGATCCCGATCACGGTCGCGCATGCGGAAGATCTGGGAGCTCGCGGTCGAGGCGAGAACGCAGACCAGCGAGGAGGTGATGGCGAGGGAACGCACGGTCATGGAAGTTCCTTGGCTGGGTAAGATGGGGTGGCCGGGGCCGGACTGAAGGGAAGCCCCGGCGAGCGTCTCGGAAACGTGGCTTTCTGCACGGTTGCGTGCCGGACCCGCGTGGACCTGCCCCACGGGACCATCATGGAGGGCGGAAGGGGGTTTGTCAAAGCCGCCTTTGTTAATCTGGGCAAAGATTATCAAGCCCCGTCCCGAATCGGAGCGTATCCTGGCTGCAGGAACTTGACGGGTTGACTACTGGCCAGTATGGTCGTTAGACTTAGGAAGGTTAAGTGTCGGAACCGTCCGGACTTTGTGCGGACGGAGCAGTCCTTCGATCAGAGGGTGACGGATATGTAGCGTGCCGCGGAAGTTTCGGCCTTCGGGCCGCTAGTTCATCGGTGCTTCTCGTCGGAGGACTGCGAGGTGTCTTGCAATCCGTCGATGGAAGCGGTCATCGGCGGAGAGCCGGCGTCACGATCAGTGGGACCCGCTCCCGCTTTTTTCGTTGACAGAGGCAGGCGGGGAAGGGTGGTGGTCAGGGAGGGCAAAAGCCACCGGGTTCAACAGGGGTGTGGTTTC
>JBLMWR010000888.1:0-10013 GCA_050257335.1 Deltaproteobacteria bacterium
AGTGGATGTCAAAGAACCAACGCAACACATCTCGTAAACCGGCGACGAAATTCGCCAATCTGCGAAAGAAGATGCAAATGCAGAAGGTGCACGCATCGAAGAAGAAGTGATCGATGCGGCATCCTCTCGGTTATCCCGCAACAAGAACCACCCAACCGAATAGCAGCACCGTCGTCTCGGCCAACAGCATGAACATGAGCAGGCAGCCGCCGGGGGTCGGCAGCCCGTCACGAATCAGTCGTCCGGCATCGGACTCGTAGCCCAGCTTCCGTTTGATCCTCCGCTTCTGGTTCGGCCACCAGCGGAACGGCTTCATCAGAGCCGTGATGCCGAGGTCCTTCTTCAGACGCTTCTTGGCTGCGGTGATGCCGAGGATGGTCTTCCACGAGGGGCGGCGATAGCGGAAGAATTTCATGGAGTCAACGTTACAAAACAATCCCCGGATCATTCTCGTAGGCACAGCCGATGTGGCACAAGTGGTTCAGGACTTCAGCGAACAGGTCGTAAAGGGTTTTCAACCGTTCAATGTCCCTGACCACGCCCGGAACTCGAAAGTAAAGCTCATCGACGCCTTCCGGGAACCGGGCTCTGAACCACCCGTCGTCGTCCCGAACAGTCAGGTAGATTTTCGGCTGTTGCTCGATCAGCCGTCGGACTTTCTGGATGCCGAACAGTTCTCGGACCTTCATCTCGTCATTGCCCTTGATGATGAAGGCGTCGTCGAATTCTGGCTCCCCGATTTCGATGTCCTGCATCCCCAACAGCTTGCCCAGGTCGCTGAAAAAGCCCTTGCGCTAGATCGTGAACCGGAAGCCGTCCTTGTTCACGTAGGGGGCACGCATCCGAGTGTAGGTTTCCCGCGACTGGCACGCAGCGCTGTAACCGTCAGCCATTATTCCACGAGGTCCTGTGCCTCCGCAAGCTCGCGATCGTCCAGGTGCATGTAGCGCTGCGTGGTCGAGACGTTAGCGTGCCACAGCAGCCGACGGGCGGTTCGTAGTACCGGCTTCAGCCGGGTCGCGCCATGGATCGACGCGGAGCCTCCAGACCGCCTGAAGGCGGTACTACAAGCGGCGGGGCTTCCCCGTCTTGCGAGCCGCGGCGCAGGTCAGGCTCTCGCCTGACGCGCGAAAGGAGGCAAGCGTCATTTGCGGGAGCCGGCCAACGCGCTTGCGTTTGCACCACAGGCTCAGGCACAGCCTGACCTGCCGGTCCTTCGATCGCTTAATGTCACCCTCGCTCGCCATTCACCGGGGCTTGTGCACTGCGCAATCCGCGCTCCGCATTCCGAATCCCGCACTCCCCATCGCTGGCAGCACCCCGCCGTTTCTGGTATCGTGACACCCCCGCCCTCCCCCGGTCTCATGCCGGCCTCCAGGCAAAATCGCACGACGACTCGGTAGCTCAGTTGGTAGAGCAACGGACTTTTAATCCGTAGGTCTCGGGTTCGAGTCCCGACCGAGTCATTTCTTTCCAGGCTGTCGGTTCTGTTGATAAAATCGCGTCAATGTCGCGCTCAGAATGCAGAGAACCCGCCGCGGGCCGTCAGGGGCCGACGCGGTTTGTGACGACGCAGTGGAGCGTCGTCGCGGCCGCCGGCAGGTGCTCATCGCCGCAGTCGCGCGAGGCGCTGGCGGCGTTGTGCGAGAGTTACTGGTATCCGCTCTATGCCCTGGTACGATCGCAGGGTTACACGGCCGATGACGCGCAGGACGTGACGCAGGAATTCTTCGCACGCCTCCTGGCGCGGAACGATTTCGCCGCCGCCGACCCGACGAAAGGGCGATTCCGCTCGTACCTGGCGGGGGCGCTCAAGCACTTTCTGGCGAATATTCGGGACCAGGCGCGGGCCCGCAAGCGCGGCGGCGGCCGGCCTCCGCTGCCGCTCGATTTTGCCGCTGCCGAAAGCCGTTTCAGCCGGGAGCCGGCGCATACGCTCACCGCCGAGCGGGCCTTCGCGCGGCGCTGGGCGCTGACGCTTCTGGAGCAGGTGCTGCTGCAGTTGCGGGCGGAATTCGTCGCCGCCGGGAGAGAGAACCTGTTCGACCGGCTGAAGGTCGTCCTGAGCGGCGAGAAAGGCCCTGCCTCGTACGCCGCGCTGGCGGCCGATCTGGAAACGACCGAGGGGGCTGTGAAGGTGGCGGTGCACCGGGTCCGCCGCCGGTACCGCGAGCTGCTGCGCGAGCAGATCGCACGGACGGTCGCCGATCCCGAGGTGATCGACGACGAGATCCGCGATCTGTTTGCGGCACTCGAGCCGTGAAATCGGTGCAAATCGCTGAATCCTGTGTAACCTTCTTCATGTTTTGCTTCAGGATAAGGTAACGAGCCAAGACGCGACCATTCGACTCAAGGTGTTCCCTGTGTCCGAAACCCGCCGTTGCCAGAATTGTGGTGCAGAGCTGACCGCGGATGCGCCGGAAGGGCTCTGTCCCCGCTGTTTGATGCAGGCCGCGATGGGCGGGCCGTCGAGCGGCGGCACCGGGATGCCCTCGGCGGCTTCGGCTGCGCCGGCAGAGAGAGGAGCCGCCCCGGGCTCGGCGGCGGGCGTGGCCCCCACGGTGCGCTACAGCCCTTCCGGGCGATTTGCAGCTCCCGACCCGGCCGACCTGGCCCCCTGCTTCCTGCATCTGGAAATCCTCGAACTGCTGGGCCAGGGGGGAATGGGGGCGGTCTATAAGGCGCGCCAGCGGCAGCTCAACCGGATCGTGGCCCTGAAAATCCTCCCGTCGGAATCGGCTGCCGATCCGGCGTTTGCCGAGCGCTTCTCCCGCGAGGCGCAGGCGCTCGCGCAGCTCAATCATCCGCACATCGTCGCCGTGCATGAATTCGGGCAGGCGAACGGGCTGTACTACTTCGTCATGGAATTTGTGGACGGCTCGAATTTGCGGCGGCTGCTGGAATCGGGCCACATCGCCCCGCGCGAGGCCCTGGCCATCGTCCCGCAGATCTGTGACGCTCTGCAGTACGCGCACGAAGAGGGGGTTGTGCACCGCGACATCAAACCCGAGAACATCCTCATCGACCGGAAGGGGCGCGTCAAAATCGCCGACTTCGGGCTGGCCAAGCTCCTCGGGCGAACTCAGGAGTCCTTCCTGCTGACGGGGACCCATCAGGTGATGGGAACGCCGAACTACATCGCCCCCGAGCAGATGGAGCGCCCGCTGGCCGTCGATCATCGGGCGGACATCTATTCGCTGGGGGTGGTGTTCTATGAAATGCTCACCGGCGAGCTGCCGCTGGGGCGCTTTGCCCCGCCGTCGAAGAAGGTGCAGGTGGACGTGCGGCTGGACGACGTGGTGCTCCGCTCGCTGGAGAAAGAGCCCGAGCGGCGCTACCAGCACGCCAGCGAGATCAAGAACGACGTCGAGCGAATCTCGGCGGCGAGCGCTGCCGCGGTTCCGCCGCCGGTGCCGCCTCCGCCGCGCGTCCCGCAGGCCGCAGTGCCGGAACTGAGTGTGGAACAAGCCCGCGCGCAGGTCCGAGGGCCGGCAATCGCCCTGCTGGTCACGGGAGTCATCCATTGCGTCTCGTTCGGGCTGGTCCTGCTGGCGGTGTTTGCCTATCTTTTTTTGGCGGTGAGAGATGTGCCGACGCGGAATTTCAATGACTCCAGCCGAGGATACTCGCGCTTCTCCGAAGTTCGTGAGAACGCGACGCAGGCGATGCAGCGGTCGGATACCAGTCCCCAGACAGGTGACGGGCTGCGCGCCGAATCAAATGAGGAACTGCGCGATTCGTCGCCGGCGACGCAAGCCCGGGATCCAGGCATTCCCGACGGTTTGCAAGAGAAGCGACCCGATCCGGACGACATCCGCCAGCGCCCCCAGCCCGATGCGGGAGAATGAACGATGACTAGCGTTGCTGTGTTCGGACTGCCGCTGTTGTTGGCCTTTATTGCCAGCTTCGTCATCGGGATCGTGATGATCATCGGCGCCTTGAAAATGATGCGTCTCGAGTCTCATCGCTGGGCGATGACCGCCAGCATCCTGGCGCTGTTGCCGTGCAGTCCGGTGAGCCTGCTCGGGCTGGCGGCCGGAATCTGGTCGCTGATCGTCCTCAGCCGGCCCGGCGTCGCGGCCGCGTTCGAGGCGCAGGAGGCAGCCCGGCGCGGCGACCTGGCACCTGGCATGCCATGAGCCCGGCAACGACCGTGGCCGTGGTGTCTCCGGGGGGAACCGTCTCTGCGGTCGGAAAGCGGCTGCGGGCTCTGGCACCCTCTATTGCTCACGTGGTTTTGGAAACTCGGCATCGAGAATGCGCGGAATCATTTGACACGCCAGCAGCCCGACCCGTCCGAGCGAACCGGGCCGGCCGGGTGGAGAGACCTTCTGGTGATAGAGCTCCATGATTGCCAGCATGCCGGCCTGTGTTGCCAGCAGTGCCTGCAATTCCTTCTGCCGTTCTTCTCTGGCCTTCGTCATGGCGGCTCCTTCGTTGATTTTTGCGAACATTCCGCGCGCCGCGGTCCATGCCCCTCGACGACCGCGAGTTGGCGGAGGGGCACGTCAGCGATCATTTCAGATAATTTCAAACTCGGCGATCAGGGGAAGATGGTCGGACGCCCTGCGGGCCACGGCCGTGTGCGAAGCGTGTGCGCCGTGCGGCCGCAGGCGGCCGCGGAAATAGATGCGATCGAGTGCGCGCATCGGCATGGCCGCGGGAAACGTGCGGATCGGGCCATGGGCCGCGTGGAATCCGGCGGGCGTGAACAGCCTCCTTCCCTGGCCGTGCCACACGTCGTTCATGTCGCCGGCGATGATGATCCCCGTCTGATGGTGCACGCGACTGAGGACTTCGCTCTCCAGGATGCGACGGATCTGGATGTTCCGCTCGAACCCCGCCAGGCCGAGGTGAGAATTGACGATCACCAGGGTATGCGAGTGCCCATCGTGGCCGTGGATCCGGCAGTGGACCGCCAGAGCCCGCCGCCGTTTCTTCAGCGGAATCGTCAATTCAATGTGTTCGACGTCAGTCAGCGGAAAGCGACTGAGGATGGCGTTGCCATAGGCGCCCGTGCGGAGCCGGACGTTGGCCTGAAAGGCCCGGTGGGGCAGTTCGAGAGCATCGCCCAGCAGGTCCACCTGCCGATGATGCCGTGAGCGCGGAGCCCCCTCATCCACCTCCTGCAGCAGGAGAATATCCGGCTGGTAGTGCCGGAGCGTCTCGATGATCCGCTCGGGACGGTAGCGGCGGTCGACGCCGCCGATTCCCTTGTGGATGTTGTAGGTGATGAGCTGGAATCGCATGCGGGCTGTGCAGCGGCCTGGGCAAATTCGGCTTTGGCGTCAATCGACCGGACCGACAATCGCTGTCGGTGATAATGAAAGTAGCTTTGGAGTCCCCGCGGAGGAAGGGACAGCGTCAGGACCGGCCGCGGCCGCGCTGGCCGACGAGGCTTCATTCGCTGATTGGGGGCGGTTTCCATCGGGGTTGGCACATCTCACGTGGCCGACGTCATGGACAGGCTGGGGCGTCTGCGCGAGAAGGAGCCGCCGCAGGTTGTCACGGCGCTGTAACAGCCTTGCCGGCAGACATTCCATTTCGCCCGTCAACAAGCCGGGCGCCCGGGACGGCGGGTTCACGCCTGCATTTACCCCGGATCAGGCGCAAATCGCCTATGCCGACGCGAAGTGGGTCGTGTGGATAACTTCCGAGACCCCGGATCGCGATCTCGAGATCAAGAAAAGGGCGCAGAGGCGCCTGACCCGATATTTCCGGCAGAAACTCAACTCGCGCGACGCGACGCAGATTTTCGAGATGAGTGGCACGTACTCGCGCCGCGTTTATGCGGTCCTGGACGACGGCACTGTGCTGTTGTTGTATGAGCACGACCTGGTCTGGGCGTTCCCGGACGGACGGGCTCAAATGGGTCACCATCCCCTGGCTCAACGGCATCGACCGCAGCGAGGGAACGTAATGTCTCTGTGCGGCGGTCTAAATCGCAGAATCGCCGCGTCCCTGCATCGCCGGCCGGAATTCCCACAGGCCAACCGCATTACACTCGCACATCCCACCGGCTGCCGTCGGCGAATTGAATATCGAGATGTTTGGCGTTGAGGCGAAACATCGTCATGGAAGAGAGAAATTGTGCCGCCAGCCCCCCGTTTTCCTCGCGGCCGTCCGGCCCGACCGCCTTGGCCCAGCGCTCCCCGACGCGGTGGCAGCAACACAAACGGCTCTCGTCCCGAAAGCGCAGCACCGCCTCGGTGAACGTCTCGTTCGCCTCGGCCGTCAGCAGCGCGTTTTGGAGTCTCTCGGCAGCAGTCATCGAATTTCTTCCGACTGGCGACCTGTTATTGAACCGGCACGAAGAAGAGGTATCCACAGATTAAGCGGATTTTCACAGATTTTGACGGCGACCGGCTCAATCTGCGAAAATCCGAGAAATCTGCGGATGGCTTCTTACGTTCGTGATTTCGGCACCGCTGCGACATGAACGATTCGAATGACGACCATGAAGACATCGTGATTGCGAGAACAGACCGGTTGATCCTCCGGCCCTTCTGTGCCAGTGCTCTGTATTGGCTGTATCTCTGGCGGTGTATGAGTCGCCGTCGCCGACGCGCCGACAAAAAATCTCCGCCCGACGATCCCTGACTGAAGTCAATTCCCGGTGTACTTCTGAAAGTGCGACCCGCTTGCAAAATGTACCACTGCCAGCCGTTCGCCCCTCTGGCGTCCGCTCGGCAGGCGGGGTAGGATGAGAGTTTGCTCTGAAGGGCAACTCTCGATGCATTACGTCCCAGAATCATCCCGCGCCCTGCTGGAAGGAGAAGCGGAAGGCTCGGGTTCCGCCGGTCCGGAACATCCGGGCTTTCATGCCGCCGCGGCGCCGCTGTACCTCCTGACCGTCGCGGTGGGGCTGCTGCTGTTGGGCGACATGCTGGCCGGCAGCGAGCCGGCGTGGGGCGGCTGGCGGAGCCTGTTCGGCTTTCGCCTGGCGCTCCTGGCGGCGGTGCTGGGGGGCGCCCGGATTCTGTATCATACGCTGGAAGGGCTGTTTGCCGGCCGCGTCGGGGCGGACCTCGCGCTGACGATCGCCTGCCTGGCGGCGATTCTGGTGGGTGAGCATTCGGTCGCGGCGCTCGTCGTGTTCATTGCCCTGTGCGGCGAGAGCATCGAAGGGTACACCGTCGATCGGGCCACCAGCGCCATCCGACGCATCTTCAATCTCTGTCCGCGCCGGGCGCATGTCATCCGCGAGGGGAAGGAATCCGACATCCCCGTCGGAGAAGTCGCGTTCGGCGAGGAGGTGGTCGTCCGTCCGGGGGAGCGCGTGCCCGTGGACGGCCGGGTCATGTCGGGCACGACCGCCGTGGACCAGAGCGCGCTGACGGGTGAAAGCCTTCCGGTCGACAAAACGGTTGGCGACCGGGTCTTCGCCGGCACGCTCAACCAGTTCGGCGCCGTCGTCGTGGCGGCGGAAAAGGTGGGCGAAGAAACGACGTTCGGGCAGATCGTGCAGATGGTGAGCGCCGCGACGGCCCGCAAAGCGCCGCTGGAACGAACGGCCGACCGCCTGGCGCGCTACTTTCTGCCGGTGGTGCTGGCGGCCGCGGCGGCGACGCTCGTCGGGTGGCGGATCAAAACGGGGTCGTGGAGCGCGGGATGGATGCCCGCCCTGGGGGTGCTCGTCGTCGCCTGCCCGTGTCCTCTTGTTCTGGCGACTCCCAGCGCGGTGATGGCGGCGCTGGCGTGGCTGGCACGATCGGGGGTCGTCATCAAGGGGTCCATCGCGCTGGAACGGCTGGCGTCGATCGACACGATCGCTTTCGACAAGACCGGGACGCTGACCGCCGGCCGGCTGGCCATCGGAGACCTCTTCGCAGCCCCGTCCCTCGACGAAACCGAGCTGCTCCGGCTGGCCGCCGCCGCCGAGAAACCGAGCGAGCATCTGCTGGGGCGGGCGCTCGTCGCCGCGGCCGAAGCCCGCAATGCCGTCGTCCCGCACGCCCACGATTTTCTGGCGCAGCCGGGGCTCGGGGTTTCCGCCCGGATCAGCGCGGCGGCGATCGCGTCTCATCTGCGGGGGGGAATTGCAGACGCTCCGGCTGACGACGACGCAAACGAGCGGTTTATGGTGATCGTCGGGAACCGCCGGCTCGTCGAATCGCTCGGGGCGGTGCTGTCGGACGACTGGGCGGACCGCCTCGAAGAGCTCGAGCGGACTGGTCAGACACCGCTCTTTGTGGCCCTGGTTCCGCCGCCCGCGGCACCCCCGTCGGAGCCGCCGGTTCGCCCCCAACGTGTCCCGCACATCCTGGGCCTGATCGGCATCCGCGACACGCCGCGGCCCGAGGCGCCGGCCGTGATTCGCGAGCTCAAGGCGCTGGGAATCCGATCGTTCGCGCTGCTGACGGGAGACCGCCGCAGCGCGGCCGACGCGCTTGCCGCCGATCTCCCCGAGATCGGCGAAATCTCCGCCGACCTGCTCCCCGCCGACAAGGCCCGGTGGGTGGAAGAGCAGATCCGATCGGGGCGGCACGTGGCGATGATCGGCGACGGGATCAACGACGCCCCGGCCCTGGCCGCCGCGACGGTCGGGCTGGCGCTCGGAGGGGCGGGAAGCGATCTGGCCGCGGAAGCCGGCGATCTGATTCTGATGGGGGATCCGCTGGCCCCTCTGCCGGGACTGATGCAACTGTCGCGGCAGATGGTGCGGATCATCCGGCAGGGGATCTATGTGTTCGCCTTCGGGGTCAACGGCCTGGGGGTGGTCCTGTGCGCGTGGGGGATCCTCAATCCGGTGGGCGGAGCCCTGTTTCACGAGTTCGCCTCGCTGGCCGTGATGCTCAATGCGCTGCGGCTGCTGTGGTACGGGCGCTGGGACCGCACGGGTTTGGGGCGGGCGGCGTCCCGCGCTGCGGAAATGGCGGAATGGGTCGCCGATCGGCTGTCGCCCGCCCGTGCCGTTCAGGAGCTGCTGGCGCGGCGGACCGTGCTGTCGCGCCTGGCGGTCGCCGCGGCCCTGTTCTGGTACTTCACCTCGAACTGTGCGCTCCTCACCGAAGACGAACAGGCCCTGGTGACGCGCTTCGGTCGCTATGAAACGACGCTTGTCGCGGGGCTCCATTGGCGCTGGCCCGAACCCTTCGAGCGCATCCGCCGCGAAAAGGTCGATCACCTGCGGACGCTGCAGCTTGGCTTCCGTGCCGAACGCGGAGCTGCCGCCGCGCGCGGGGAGTTCGTCCGTCCGATCGAATGGGAGACCGCGCATACCGAAGGGGGATATACGGCGGTATCCGACGAATCGTCGCTGCTGGCGGGAGACGAAGTCGCCCTCGAGCTGACCGCCGAGGCGCACTACCGGATTCGCGATCTGCGTGAATACGTCGAGGGGACGAACGATCCCGTGAAACTCCTTCGGGTGGCAGCCGAGGGAGCGACGCGGCAGGTCGTCGCCGCCCGGGCTCTCGATGAAATTCTCGCCGAGCATCGCGCCGAAGTGGAAGCTGCCTGCCTGAAAGCATTGCGCGAGGCGATTGCCGGCTACCGGCTGGGGATCGAAGTCAGCGGGTTCTCTCTGCTCGACGTGCACCCGCCGACGAACGTTGTGGCAGCCTATCGCGACGTGGCCAATGCCCTCGAAGAGCAGGAACAGGCGATCAACCTGGCGCAGGCTGAGTATTCACGGATGGTGTTGTCCACGGCCGGCGAGCGGGCCATACGCGTCTTGAGCCGTCTCGATGAGCTGGAACCGGGCCGGGGGGGAGCGTCGACCAGCGGCGCAATCGCCGATTGGAATTTGACTGACGATTTGTGGAGCCGCCTGATCCGCGAAGACGACGGGGAGATGCTTTTGTCGGGCAAGGCGGCAGCCCGGCTACTGAGCGCGCGGCAGGAAATGACGCGGACTGTCTATCAGGCGCGGGGACAGGAAGCCCGCTTCAGCCCCCTCGTCCCCGCCGATCGCCGCGAGCCGACTCTCACCCGCTTTCAACTGTACTGGGAGACGATCGAACGGGTGCTGGCCGATCGCCCGTTGACGATTCTCGATCCGCAGGCCACGG
>JBLMWR010000889.1:0-6172 GCA_050257335.1 Deltaproteobacteria bacterium
CAATCCCCTCAAGGGAGGGTTTGGTTCAATGATGATGCCCTCCGGGATGATGCCCGGCATGGGAATGCCGCCGTCAAGCAGCCCTTCTCCGAAACGAGGCCGCTAACGCCGGTGGCGGACCAAAGGGAAGCCCTGGCCGCTCGTAGTACCGGCTTCAGCCGGCCTGGGGGGGGCGACAAAGACTTCCCGTCGGACCCGAAGGGCCGGCGTACATAATGCGGGCCGGAACGCGTGTTGAAAAAGGGGACAGGCACCTCGCGACACCGCAAGTTCTTCGGAATTTCTCGCGTGTCGCTCGGAGCCCGTCCCCTTTTTCAAAAGCCTGCTAGACACGCTTGCCGAGCGCGGCCTCTGCAGGCGCAGCCGCCACGGCATCGATGATCAGCTCCCGCAGCTCGGCCGCGATGAAGAACGAGCCGGTGACGCAGATCAGGTCCTCCGGGTTCGCGAGCCTGCGCGCCAGCTTCCAGGCCGCCGCCGGATCGGCCGCCGCGTGCACCGGTTGATCGGAAAGCTGCTGCGCGACCCGCACCAGCGTCTCGACAGGCACGTGCAGCGGGTTATTCTGAAAGCAGGTCACCACCTCCGTCTCGAAGCGCGGGATGAGTTGCCGGAGCATGCCCGCAACATCTTTGTCGCGGGTGGCGGCAAAAATCAGAATTCGCCGCCGCGAGCGGAACGACTCATCCAGCGTTCGCAAGAGGGCGGCGACGGCCTCCCAGTTGTGCGCGGCGTCGACGACGACAGTGGGAGATCGGCCCAGAATTTCGATGCGCCCCGGCCAGCGAAGCTGCGCCAGCCCCGCAGGTACCGCCCCCTCCGGAATCTTCCACCCCTTTTCCTGCAGCCTCTCGATTGCCGCGGCCGCAAGTGCCAGATTGCGGGCCTGATGTTCCCCGACGAGCGGCAGCGGCAGATCGTTCCATGTGCGCCGCGGAGTTCGAATGCTTGCCGTTCCGCCGACAGCCATTCCCTCCCCCGGGCCGATCTCGGCCGGCCGGTATGCGCAGTCGAAGTCGCGGCCCAGCAGAAACAGCGGGGCCTGGTGCGCCTGGCATGCTTCGGCGATCACCGAGCGCGCGGGCTCCGCCGTCACGCCGCTGACAACCGGAACGTGCCGTTTGACGATCCCCGCTTTTTCGCGGGCGATCTGTTCGAGGCGGTTTCCGAGCTGCCGCGTATGATCGCGGCTGATCGTGGTGATGACCGAGACCGCCGGCCGACAGACGTTCGTCGCGTCCAGGCGCCCTCCCATGCCCACCTCCAGCACGGCGATTTCGGCGCGGCGTTCACGAAAGTAGAGCCAGGCCATGGCGGTGGCGATTTCGAAATAGGTGGGGCTCATCTGGCCGGGGGTCTTGTCGAGATCGGCCACGACGCCGGCCACGCTCTCCACAAGCCGCGCCAGCTCTTCCTTCGCCGGAATCACGCCGTCCACCGCCATCCGCTCTTCGAAGGCGGAAATGTGGGGCGACGTGAAAAGCGCGGCACGAATGCCGGCTGCCGACAGAATCTGCGCCGTGAGCGCGGCCGTCGATCCTTTTCCCTTTGTTCCCGCGATGTGCACCGCGGGAATCGCTTCCTGGGGGTCCCCCAGCCGGCGCAAAAGCTCGCGCATCCGGTCGAGCTTGAAGTCGTCGGCCGTAAACTGCGTGCCGGACAGCCGCTCGAAATTGACGCGGCTGAACAGAAACTCGATCGCCTGTTCGTAGCTCATTTCGGCGTCAGTTCCCTGATCCGCAATTTGCGGAATTCGACGCGCAGCGGCCCTCCCGCGTGCACCTGCAGGGCGACGATCCCCTCCCGGGCAATCGCCGGGTCCTCTTCGCGGTAATCTGCGGTCATGACGCCGTTGAGCGTCAGGCGGATGTGATTTCCCTCCGCGCGAATGACGTAGCTGTTCCAGTCCTCCTTGTGGAGCGCCTTTTCGAGGTCCGCCGGCGCCTGCACGAGCAGTTTGTTCCGCCGGCTTTCGTCGTACAGGCAGCCCCAGTATTTCTCGCCGATGTCGGCCTGATACCCCGACACTTCGCTGCTCCCCTTCACCCGCTTCGAGCGAAACTGAACGCCCGAGTTTCCTTCGCCCTTCCGCAGCCGGAACTCCAGCCGCAGCTCGAAATCGCCGTAGCTCTTCTTCGTCGCCAGGAATTCGTTCCGTTTGATTCCGGGGGAGTCGCCGACGATCATCCCGTCCTCGGCCTTCCACAGCTTCTCGTCCCCCTCCCACCCGGCCAGCGTCCTGCCGTCGAACAGTGGCACAAACCCCTCCTCCGCAGCGGCCGGGCTCCGATCATCGGCACGGGTCCGCGGACCAAGCCCCGCGCCATGTTCCAGGAGAAATAACGTGGACGCCACGGCGAGCAAGACGCAGTCCAGACGAACGGCGGATCGGATCACGGTGCAATTCCCGCAGACGGGGGTGGACGGACAACCTGCAACTCCGGCAGTATACCGAACCGCCCTCCGGCAGCCCAGTTACGGCACGATGGCGAAGAGGGAAGAGGGGCGCGGTGCATCCATTGAGCAGGGTGGGCAAGCGTATTCCATCCTCCAGGTCGGCCTGCGACGCCCGCTTCCCGGCTGAAGGGTGTTCCCCGTTTGGACAGGCCACCTTGGCGGGCTTCATTTTGCCGCCGCGTTCCGCTATCGTCGAACGGGGAGATTATTCATCATGCGCATGCGATTTTTGAATTTGAAATTCCTCTGCCTGTTCCTTGCAGCCTGCCCGCTGGTTTTGGGGGACGACAAGTCCGCAGGTTCGTCGTACGATGACCACGCGCGCCTCATGGTCTATCGCGATGCGGACGGCAAGGAGCACCCGGTCCGTACGAAGGAGGACTGGCTCAAGCGGCGCCGCCACGTCATTGAGGGAATGGAGAAGGCGATGGGCTCCCTTCCCGACCGCGCGAAGCTTCCGCCGCTCGACGTGCAGGTCGCCGAAAAATTCGACGGCCCGGGATACACCCGGCTGACGATCTCGTACGTCGCCGACGAGGGGGATCGCGTCCCGGGGTATCTCTACCTGCCGGCCAAGCGCCCCAAAGATGAGCGCCGCCCGGCAATGCTGGCTCTGCACCCCACGGGGCCGGCCGGCAAGGGAATTGTCGACGACCAGGGGCCGCGCCCCAATCGCGGGTACGCCAAAGAGCTGGCCCAGCGCGGGTACGTTGTGCTGGCCCCCGACTATCCGTCATTCGGCGATTACAAATACGATTTCAACGCCGACCGGTATGACTCCGGGACAATGAAGGGCATCGTCAACCATCTTCGCGCGGTGGATCTCCTGCAGTCGCGCGAAGAGGTCGATCCGCAGCGGATCGGCGTGATCGGGCATTCGCTCGGCGGACACAATGCGATGTTCGCCGCCGTCTTCGACGAACGCCTGAAGGTGGTCATCTCCTCGTGCGGCTGGACGCCGTTCCACGACTACTACGCGGGGAAGATCGCCGGCTGGACGGGGCCTGTCTACATGCCGCGGCTGAAGGATGTCTACAACCTCGATCCCGACAAGGTCCCGTTCGATTTCTACGAAGTTGTGGCGGCCCTGGCGCCGCGAGCGTTTTTCTCGGTCTCTCCCGAGCGCGATTCAAACTTCGCCGTGGCCGGAGTCCGCAAGGCCGAACCTGTTGCCCGCGAGGTCTTTAAGCTGCTCGGGGCGCCCGACAACCTGCAGGTGCGGTACCCTGATTGCGAACACGACTTTCCGGATGACATGCGACAGGCCGCTTATGCTTTCGCCGACAGCGTGTTCAAGTACCACCCGGCCGGCGAGCAGGATTTCAGCGACGAACTGCCGCGGATTCCGCCCCACGAGCCGGCCGACGCCCTGGCGACCTTCAAAACGCTCCCCGGTTTTCGGCTGGAACAAGCCGCCGCCGAGCCCCTCGTGCATTCCCCGGTCGCGTTGTCGTTCGACGAGAACGGCCGGATGTACGTCGTCGAGATGATCGATTATTCCGAGCAGGACAAAGATTTTCTGGGGACAGTGCGGCTGCTGGAAGACACCGACCAGGACGGCCGCTTCGACAAGAGCACCGTCTTCGCCGACAAGCTCTCGTGGCCGACGGCGATCACCTGCTGTGACGGCGGGGTCTTCGTCGGGGCCGCTCCCGACATTTTTTATCTGAAAGACACCGACGGCGACGGAAAGGCCGATGTGCGCAAGGTCGTGTTCACGGGTTTCGCCCGCAGCAACGTCCAGGGGCTCTTCAACAGTTTCCACTGGGGTCTGGACAACCGCATTCACGGGGCGACCAGCAGCTCGGGGGCGAAAGTCGTCCGCCCCGACGCCCCGAATGAAAAGCCGGTCGTTCTTTCCGGCCGCGACTTCTCATTCGATCCGCGGACTCTGGACTTCACACCCACCAGCGGCGGCGCGCAGCACGGGATGAGCTTCGACGACTGGGGGTGCAAATTTCTTTCGTCGAACAGCGATCACATCCAGCTTGTGATGTACGAAGACCGGTATCTGGCCCGCAACCCGTACCTGGCAGCGCCCGGCCCGCGGGTGAGCATCGCCGCCGACGGGCCGCAGGCAGAAGTATTTCGCATCAGCCCGGTCGAACCGTGGCGGATCGTGCGGACGCGGCTGCGTGTGTCGGGGGCCGTTCCCGGTCCGGTCGAAGGGGGCGGACGGGCCGCCGGATATTTCACGGGCGCCACCGGAGTCACCATCTACCGCGGCGACGCCTGGCCTGCCGAATACCGCGGCCAGGCGTTCGTGGGGGACGTAGGAAGCAACATCGTGCACCGCAAAGTGCTCGAACCGGACGGCGTGGGACTGGTCGCTCGGCGCGTGGACGAAAAGAAGGAATTCGTCGCCTCGACCGACATCTGGTTCCGGCCGGCGCAGTTCGCCAACGCACCCGACGGAAATCTGTACATCATCGACGTGTACCGCGAAGTCATCGAGCACCCCGCCAGCCTGCCGCCGGTCATCAAAAAGCATCTCGACCTCACCAGCGGACGTGACCGGGGGCGGATTTACCGGGTCGTCGCCGAGGGCTTCAAACAGCGCAAGCTGCCGCGGCTGGGGTCGGCGAGCACGGCAGAGCTGGTCGCCGCGCTCGGGCACCGCAACGGCTGGCATCGCGACACGGCGGCGCGGCTCTTGTATGAACGCCAGGATCGGGAGGCAATCGGCCCGCTCAAGAAGAATGCAGCATCGTGCCCGCTTCCCGAAGGTCGGATGCACGCCCTGTACGTTCTCGCCGGGCTAAAGTCGCTGACGGCCGACGTCCTTCTGCCGCGACTGGCCGACGAACATCCCCGCGTCCGCGAAAATGCCGTCCGCCTGGCGGAGCTGCTGGCGGCCGACTCCCCCGAAATCCGCGAGCGTCTCGTCACTCTCACCGGCGACAAAGATCCGCGCGTCCGTTACCAACTGGCGTTCACCCTCGGTTTTCTCCCTGCCGCCGGCCGGACGGCGGCACTGGCGAAGATTCTGAAGCGCGACGGCGGCGACCGCTGGGTGCGGCTGGCGGCGTTCAGCTCGCTTGCCGAAGGCGCTGCGGATGTCCTGACGGAACTGGCCGGCGATGCTCCCTACCGAGCATCTGCGACCGGCCGAACCGTGCTTGCAGAGCTGGCGTCGCTGATCGGCGTCGCGGCCCGCCAGAACGAAGTTCTGGCAGTTCTCAAGGTGCTGGACGGTTTCCCCGAGGAGAACAAACAGCAGGCGACCGCGCTGGTCGTCGGGCTGACTGAAGGGCTGGCCCGCAGCGGCTCCCCCCTCAGGGCCCAGATCGCCGCCCGACCCGGCAAGGCGCAGGAGTTGCTCGGCGACCTCCTCGTCGGCTCGCGCAAGACAGCCGCCGACGAAACCAAACCCCCCGCCGCGCGGGTCGAGGCGATCCGCACGCTGGGTCTGGGAACCTTCGCCGAATCCCGCGATCTTCTGCCCGGTTTGCTGGGCACGCGGCAGCCGCAGGAAGTGCAGCTCGCGGCCCTGGCGGTGCTGGGGCGGTTCGCCGATCCGGAGATCGCCGACATTCTGATCGAACAATGGCCGACCTTCAGTCCCAAACTCCGCACCGCCGCCCTGGAGGCGATCTTTTCGCGGAACGCGTGGCTGGTGAAGTTCCTCGCGGCGGTCGAAAATGAGACGATTCCGGCTTCAGACCTGGAACCGGCCCGCGTCCGGCTGCTGGAAATGCACGCTGACCCCGCCGTG